>NZ_JBFUGT010000010.1:0-102541 GCF_056402775.1 Rhodococcus sp. P3_B8 | reverse complement strand
GTGGTGGTGATGCGGTCGGTGCGGCGGGCGAGGAGGGCGACCTTGGCGCCGAGTTGGGCGAGTCGTTCGGCGGTGGCTTCGCCGATTCCGCTGGAGGCGCCGGTGACGACGGCGATGCGGCCGGTGAGGGGGGTTCCGGTCAGGACCTGGCTCATGGGGTGTGTCTCCTTGACGGTGGTGTTTCGAGGTGTGGTTCCTCGGGGTACGGATTCCATCGTCGGCGTGATCGGGGTGGGCGAACAGGCCGCGATCTGCCTAGGTGCACCACACCCAGGCAAACCGCAAAACCGTTACCCAATTCATCCGTACGTATCCTCCCTATGATTAGCGGTGCGCTCACAGTGCAACCGATGAAACTGTGTGTTAGTAGATGTTTTGACTGATCAGTGCATGTTCTCGCTCGCCTCCATCAGGCGTGCTGCAAACCAAAAACCAACCGGATGAATAGTGTCGAAGGAGACTGTGGTGAATGAGATCGCTACGCGGCGGCGGTCAGTGCTGATCGCGCCCGGTTCCGACAAATGGAAGGCGCGCAAGGCGCTGGCCTCGACCGCAGGGGAGGGTGGGTCTCGACCTTGAGGACTCCGTCACCGCCGAAACAAGGAGCAGGCCCGCGACCTCGTGCGCCGACTGGTGACCGAGACCGACGCGCGAGGGCAGTGTGTCGGTGCGGGTGAACGGGCTGACCACCCCCCTGGACACGGGACGACCTCGCCGCGTGCGCCTGGCCTGGCCTGGCGAACATCGTGCTCCCGAAGAACGAGACCGCACGCGACCTTGAGATCGTCGATGAGGCGCTGACCGGCATCGACGCGTACCGCACGCGGGTGCCGGGCACGCATTTCGATGCCGGGCTCGGGGCGGTGTTCGGCAGCAGCGGCGACATGGTCTCGAGCGCCCCGAAACTGGCGCGGCTCAAGCTCAAACATCGCCGCCACCCACCACGAACGGGTCAGCGCCGCCGGCCGCCTCGTCTACGGCGGCACATGATCGGCATCGCCTCGGCCAGGCCACCCGTGTCCTCCCGAACCTGGTGAACGGTCCTGGGCTGGACCTCCTGCGATCACACCGGGCCGGTCTCCGAAGGCGACATCCTCACAGGCGAACTGCAGGTCGAAGGCACCGACGCCCTCGGCGACCGTGAGGTCCTGCACCTTCACTCACTGGTGTTTCTCACACACCGCGACCGCACCGACGCCTCCGTCCTCGACTGGCGGTTCTCCGCCCTCACGGCTTGAGTCTGAAGTGCACGACCCCGATGAAGCCGCTGGGTGGTTCGGCGCTGCTCGGCCTGCTTTCGTATCTAATCCATTGACGCGGTGGGTCGGTCCGCCTGCCCAGCGGGCTGTGCGCTACGTACACCGGCATCGATGCGGTGTGTCGCCAGGTCGAGCAGACGGGTCTCGCCGAGCGAGCCGGGCTCGACCTGGTACACCAGAAGCTGATGACCGGGCGCGCTTGGGACACCGAATGCGTGAAATTCGATCGTGAGCTCGCCGGCGGTGGAATGGCGCAGTTGTTTGACTTCATGAGTCTTCGGCTGTACCTCATGTCGGGCCCACAGCTCGCAGAAACGAGGGCTTCCGGCCTCGAGCCGGGCGATGAGGTCGGTGAACCGGTGAGGAGTCGAGGAGAACTTGGCGGTCGCTCGTAGACTGGCGACCGTTGATTTCGCCGACTCCTCCCAATCGACAAAGAACTCACGGGCGGCCGGATCACAGAAAACCATCTCCACGAGATTGGTCGTATCAGCGAACGGTTCGAACAGCGCCACCGCCAGGGAGTTCATCGCCGAGATGTCCAAGACCGGATCGAGTACGAACGCGCCGGAGCGCTCCCAGGACTCCATCAAACGCAGTAACGCGGGATCGACCTCCCGGCGAAGCTCGGCACCGTCGAGTCGCCACGCCACACCTGCCAGCGAGTAGAGGTGCCGACGTTCCTCGAAAGTAAGAACCAGAGCCTTACTGAGCCCCTCGAGGACCGCTTGGGACGGGTGACGTTCACGGCCCTGCTCCAGCCGGCGGTAGTAGTCAGGACTGACATCGGCCAGCATGGCCACTTCGTCCCGGCGTAACCCCGGCACTCGCCGAGGTCCCGCGGACGCAAACGGAACAGAATCCGGTGATGCAGCAGCACGTCGGGCCCGCAGAAATTCCCCCAACTCAGTGCTCGCCATGGCTTGATTCTAAGGCAACCGGTCAAGTTCCAAGGGGGGTGTGAAAGGGCCACGCGACCATCAGCTGAACCCTGAAAACTATAGGTAATCAACCTGATCGGAAGGAAAACCGCATGACTGGTCCGGATCAATTCTCCCCGTACCCAATTTCCAAAGTGCACAGACTGATCGAGCCAGGCCCTGTGATCATGATTTCGACGTCCGACGGACGGCATGACAATCTGATGACAAATGGTTTCAACATGCCCGTGCAACATGGCGGTCTCATCGGATTCGTGCTCGGCCCGTGGGACTACAGCTTCGACACGCTGCGCGACACCCGCGAGTGCGTCATTGCAATCCCGGCCATCGAACTCGCTGAGCAGGTCGTCGACGTCGGGAACGTATCCGGTGCGGACGTCGACAAGTGGGAGCGTTTCGGCCTCACCCCGCTGGCATCGGCATCCGTTGCGGCCCCCCTCGTCGCGGAGTGCTTCGCGAATATCGAATGCCGCGTCGTCGACGATCGCCTCGTCGATGACTACGGACTCTGGATTGTCCAGGCCCAGCATGTGTGGGTGGACGATTCGAAGCGAGGCACGGGCGAGATCCATCACCGCGGCGACGGAACGTTCTCCGAGAACGGTGAGGCGATCGACCTCCGTGAGCGGATGACGAAGTGGCCATCGTTGATCGACTAGTCAATATCCCGGCACCCGTGTGCAGCCCCGTTTCAAGCTCAGCAAATGGGAGCAGGAGTGGGGGTCGGTAGCCGCGCGACGTCAGTCGGGCGAACTTGCTTCCGCCTCCCGCCGCTCCCGGTCCCTGGTCGCAGTGAGCGAACAAAGCAACTTCAGCGCCTGATCACTCGGGGACCCGCGCTCCGCCTGATAAATCACCAACTGTTGTCCCGGCTTGTCACGCACATCGAAAGCTTGAAACGTCAAGCTCAACGTTCCCACATCGGGATGAACGAGCTCCTTCGCATCCAGTGTCTTGCCCCGCACCTGCCCCTCTTCCCAGTACTGGCGAAACGCGGGGCTGGCCGCCGACAGCTCATCGACCAACTGGGTGAGACGAGCATCATCCGGGTCGTGGCCGACGGCCAAACGTAATGTTGCGACGGTGGCCTGTGCCGCGCGATGCCACTCGGCGTAGAAAGACGCTCCCGCTGGATCGGTAAACACCATCCGCAGCAGATTGTCAGCAGCGGTGAACGGCGAGAAGAGCGCTTCGGCGAGCCGGTTGCACGCGAGAATGTCGAGTGTCCGATTCAACACGAACGCCGGAGTCGAGTCGTAGGTATCCATCAACTGGAGAAGTGCCGGACTGACCGACTCCCGTGCACTGGACCCGCGGGCGCTCGGCACCAGCCGGGCCAACCGGTACAGGTGCATTTCCTGGTCGGCATCGAGGCGCAACGCGCGCGAGAGAGCATCGAGCACCTGAGCGGACGGATTACGTTCGCGCCCTTGCTCTAAGCGGGTGTAGTAATCGGAGCTCAGTCCCGCAAGGATCGCGACTTCCTCACGTCGAAGGCCTGAAACTCTTCGAGTGCCATAGCCGTGAATTCCTGCGTCCTTCGGTGAAACCTGAGCACGACGTGACCGAAGGAAATGTCCGAGTTCGCTGGAAGGCATTTCCCAATGTTAGTTCTGAATTGCCTGGTAGTGGGTGGGTGCACTGCACCCACGACAGACGGGCCGGTCTTCGGCGACAGTGGAACCATCGCCGACGCCCAGCGTCCGGCGCGGAATCCGGACCACACGACCCACAGCAACCACGAAAGGATCCGAGGAGCATGTTGACAGTTCATGCAGAAGTTCGTACCCCGCTGGACCAGAAGTTGGTGTGGGGGAGAATCGGAGACTTCTTTGCCATCCATCGTTGGCATCCCGATGCCGAACACACTGCACGCGACGACAGCCGGAACAGCGTCCGCTGCGTCGCTCTGCAAGGTGGTGGTGAGGCGATCGAAGAACTGATCAATCAGACCGAGCAGTCGTACAGTTACAAGATGGTTGGTGGGTCCATTCCCGTATGCAACTACCAGGCAACCGTTGCCGTCGCCCGGGACGGCGAGTCAGGGGAGACCGTTGTTTCCTGGGACGCCGAGTTCGACGCCGACGGAATCCCTGCCGAGCAGGCTCGCCAGCTCATCACCGGCTTCTACGAAGGCGGGTTGGCTGCCGCCGTGCGGTGACGTTTCGGAGCATCCGCGACCCGAGAGGACGCCGTTCTTCACGAACTGTCCTCGAAATGACGCCCCGGAAACGTTTGTGATGACGCCCATCCGAGGATGGTCTGCAAAACGCGGCAGCATCGGGCCGGACCGGCCACGGGACAGGCGGTCAACTCGCCGCTGTATCTTATAGCGGGCAAAGGACAGTCCTCAGCACTGTCTGTGGTAGCAACCGGACCGCCCAGCCTGGCTGCAGATACGGCGTCGCTTCCGGGTTTCATCATCCTCGGTACGCTTGTGCCCGTCACAGCGAGCACACAAGGCAGATCAGGGGGAGGACGTACGCAGATGTCACCAACCCGTCCAACTAGTGTTGTCCAGCCGGGCCACAGCGTCTGCGACCAAATGCCGTGTATCTGAGGGCGATATCGGCAATCGGCATGACGACATCCGGAAATTGACGAGTGGTCTGAGGTGGCCGTCTCGTCGGGAGACGACCACCTCGGTCCGGCCGAACTACTGTGCGCTCGCGGCGGGGCGAACGACAATCTCGTTCACGTCCACATCCGCCGGCTGATCGATGGCGAACGCGATCGCATTGGCTATCGCCGCGGCCGGAAGTGCGACGGCGCGGTATGCCTTCATGTCTTCGCGTGCCATGTCGTCCGAAATGCTATCCGCTAATTCAGATTCCGTCACACCTGGAGAGACGACGGTGACACGGACATCGCCTGACGATTCTTGTCGCAGCCCTTCGGAGATCGCGCGCACCGCAAACTTCGTCGCGCAGTAGACCGCCGCTGTCGGCACCACTTCGTATGCCCCGACGGATGCGATGTTGACGAAATGTCCATTACCTTGTGCCCGCATGACCGGTAGTGCTGCGGCGATGCCATTGAGAACGCCACGAACATTCACGTCGAGCATCCGGTTCCACTCGTCGATGTTCAGCGCGGCCAGCGGCGACAGGGGCATGACTCCGGCGTTGTTGACCACTACATCGACGCGACCGAAACGCTCGCGGGCAGTCTCCACGAAGGACTGGACGTCGGCTACGTCAGTGACGTCCAACTTGCGGAATGCTGCACCGCCGTTGGCATCGCCAATCTCCTGGACCAAGTGCTCGAGTCGTTCTGTGCGCCGTGCGCCGATAAAGACGTGGTGGCCGTCGGCGGCTAACTTCCGCGCTGTCGCCTCCCCGATCCCACTACTTGCCCCCGTGATCAGGACTACCTTGTGCTCGCTCATGACTGCTTGTCCTCTCGGTATAGGACGAGATGCTCGTGGAACAGCACCCCGTCACTGATGTCTCCTGTTGCGGTAAAACCAAGGTCGTCGATGTAGTCGAGATGGTTTCCTGTCACCGTGTAACTTCCGGTGTACGCACCCAGCCGTGTGCCACGCGCCTCGTCGTACCGCCCATCCGCACGCAGTTCCTGGCGAATGAAGCCGTCTGCTGTCACCCACATGCCGATGACATCTGCCCGGTCGATGGTGGTTCCGGATTCATCCATCACGATCCTCTCTCACAACTTGGTGATCCAATTCTTGCGAGAAGTGGGATGCGTAGACAGGACGCAGCTCGACTAGGTGCCGCGCACCCAGTCAGGTCGCGACCTCGCGCGACGCGTGGGACATATCAAACCGATGGGGCGGAGATCACGCCTTCCACCCTGGGGCGCACAGAGGGGTTGCCGGGCAGCCTGGCATCGATGACCTGCGCACACGGCGTCGCGAGAGTGCGGCGATGGACCTCGGTTGCTCACACCCGCGGTCCTCGGCGCGATCGACACCGGCGTGCCACCACATGACGGAACACCAGATCGCACGCGGGCGACCAGTACGATCACGCATCACCCCGACCGTTATCGACCTCGATGCGACGTTGGTGACCGCCCGTTCCGAGAGGACTAGGCATCCGCCACGTACAACAGGGAGTTCGGATTTCACCCGATGCTGGCGTTCGCCAACCACGAACAATTCGGTACCTGTGAGACCGTCGCTGCCGTGCCGTGTCCAGACAACTCCAGATCAAATACCGCGCGTCGACGCCTATGCGAACCGCTGCTGCCGCAGTCACAGATCGTGATCCTGCCGCGAGGCCTCGCGGGCGCGGACCAGATTACGGGCGGATTCCTCAGCCTTGGCGGACGCCGGGATGAGTGCGTGCCCAGATCGCGCGATCGCAATCTCCAGCGGTGAGCAGGCGGATTTCGACGACGCCTACGAGACGGTGCTACGGGACACCGTAACTGCAACAATACGATCCGAATCACCGCGATGTATTCGACCAAACAGGCCCGCTATGAGTACATCGTCACAGACAAGGGGCGTGACCACGCCCGGTCATCGTGGCCTTGTACCTTTGGGGGACCAAGAACGCGGCGGACGGCCCGCAACGTCGTCCTGGTCGATCAGGTCACCGGATCGGAGATCGTCCCCGAGTTCGTCGATCACTACAGTGGCCGGCCGCTGTCCTCGATGAGGGCCGAGTTCGTCGCCGGTCCGGACGCGTCCGAGGACATGCGACGCAGGCTCGATCCGGACAGGCGGCGTGCCCGGCGGGACCGCCACAACGCTCGAAGCTCGCCAAGACCCTAGGTCATCCGCATGGTGGATGCGGCGAATGACGTTGCAGGGAAATCTTTGTGCGGCGCGGCCGCGCGCTCGGAACTCGGCCACGTCGAGGTCGTGTTCACCATCCCCGCCGAATCGGTGCGGCAGGCCACCTCGACGGCCTTGGCGGTCCTGGAGACCTCCCCCTGGCCGTTGCGGTCGCTGCGGGTGCTCACCACCGCCGATTTCGATCGCCTCACCGACGCGATGGACCTCCGCCGCTGGTGTCGGTGCAGGAGGCCGCCGACGGCCTCGTCAATGACCCGCCAGGGCGTACTGAAGGCGATCAAGGGCAAGGTGCTGCCGGCCACCCGTGTCGGCGGTACCTGGGTGCTCCAGCAGTCCGTGGTCGAGGGCGCCCGCGCCCGCCGCGGCGCATAGCCACCGACAGCCCGACCGGGGGTGACCATCCCGGGGCGTCGGGACCTTCCGGGCGGCTCAGAAAGGCCGACACAGAAAACGGTAATCGGTCGGATAGAGCCGAATCAGTGGTTGAAGATTTTCAGCCCCGGGCGCTGAACGGGACACCCTCGGGGACGCCTCCGGACTCAAGGCGGCGGCGGGTTTCGTCTCGGCGCATGGTCCGCCACAGCGTCTTGGTGACCTGCCGTTCGAGACGGCGTTGGGCTTCGCGGGCGGTCTTGCCCTCGTCGAGTTTGCGCCCGGTATAGGCGTGATCCTCGTTGCCCGAGACCGTTGCCTGACTCAGGGCGACGACATGGATGGCGGAGTTGAGTGTGCGGTTGCCGAACCGGGAGAGTCGGGGCCGGGACTGGTCGGCGCTGAAGATGGGGTGCGGCGGCAACGTCACCGGTGAACGACATCAGGGACAAGCGACGGACTGCAGAGAAGTTTGCCGAGCCGCCCCTACCTTAGAGTCCACCCGTGACACAAAGAAGTTGGCGTGGTACCTGGCAGCCGGTATGGGAGCGGTTGTTCTCTTAGTCCTGGCTGTAGTGGCCGGCCACTATATCTTCGTCTTCATCACAGGCACCCGCTTCAGCGTCGATCAATGGTCAGCGGCCGGTGGCTGGGTCGGCGGCTTCGGGGCGCTGGCAGCGGTAGTTGTCGCGCTCTGGCAGATTAAGCGCGCGCGAGATGATGCAGCTGACGCGAAGGTTGAGGCCGATGAGCGCCTTGCCCGTGAACTAGAAGCGGCAGACCAACGCCTAGTGAAAGAGCTGGAACGGGTACACGCAGTTTCGGTTGAACAGATGGTCGCTGCTGAAGCTCGGCATACCGCACAGCTCATGAAGTCAGACGAACTGCTCGCTAATGAACTTGACGCACAGCGCCGCGCTGAACAGATCCGCTGCATTCCGCCGATTTGGGAAGAGATAGCAAACCTCGCCTTCCCATTCCAATCCTTCCTGGAACTCCTGCAAGATGTGCCCTCGATGCCACGCACCAACGAGGCAGCTGCAGAGTTCATGGCTAAGGCCGAGATCTGGATACGAGGCCTGATGTCCATAGAAATGGGATTTAGTACTGCGCACCTCATCGTGAGTGAGCCACATACACACGCGGCTCTTAAGACGCTGTACATCGATACGCGGCGATTCCACGAATTGAGTGCGACCGCCTCGCAGCAAGCAGTGATTCAGCGGTCCGTGCCCGACCTATCTGGACTGCGCGAGTGCTACTCAACGATCATCAATCAGCGGAAGACGATGACAGAGATTGTTCGGGAACACCTAGCGCAGGTACCGCCGCTGGCCCAACCTCATGCCACCGAGGACAGCCGGCACTAAGAAGGAAAGCAGGGGGTCTGCGAGGCGGCACACCGCCTCCTCGTCGGGAATTCCGAACTCTGGGTCGCACACTCGCGGGCCGCGACCGAACTATGAGATTAGCGCCATCACTGCTTCCCACCATCGTGTCGCAATCGTTCCGATGCAGGCCCGCGAGCCCGTMGGTGCAGTGGCACTCGCGCGCTTACCGAGGCAGGTGACTCGGTACCGGCGACCTGACACTCGACCTGTCTTGTCCTGCCCGGGGCGAGCAGCATTTCCTCGTGTCGGAAATCGATCGATTTCTGTCACATGCCTCAGTCCTGGGGGGGGTGTTACCGGGGCGGGCGGGTTGTCGAGTGTCCGGGCGGGTTGGTGGCGCTGCGGCGTTCTCGAAAACGTGCCCGGTGGTGCATCATCACGACCTCGGATTCGGTGTGGAGGCTACTGGGGTGGCGGGCGATCGCATCGTGGAAGGCGGCGCTGCGTCCACGGAGAATGGCGGCACGGACCGCCGCCGTGTCGTCGGCGAGGAGGTACGCCGCGGCGCCGTCGCAGTCGAGGAGGAATTTCCCGTACGCCCGCCGCACCGGTGCCTGCTCRTCGAAGATCACCGGCAACACCACGTCGTCGACCAGGTGCAGCGGGAAACGAACAAGCCGGTACGCGGCCCGTATCAGCGCTCGCGCCACGGCGCCCAGTCCCATGGCCCGATCGTAACGCCGGCACGGGCTGTGGTGACGCCGAAACTGGGCCGGATCCCGACGGGGCCTGGCTCACCAGGTCGGAGCCGAGCCACCGCCCTGATCAGCACGTATCCGAAATTCGGAGCTCGCTTCACGCCGTCGCGGGGCCCGACGCACCAGCGCGCTTGACCCCGTCGAGGAAAGGCCGTTCGGGCTGCTCCGACCTGGAAGGCTTCGAATAGCTGGGCGTCCTCGAGAAGAGGAGGATCGTTCTATGACTGCCGACGGAACCGATGACGTGATTGCAGCAGTGACGGCCGCGCACGCCGCATGGAGCGAGTTCCTCGCGGCTGACACCAGTCACCTTGATACGACCAGGTGGGAAGCCCGGTATCGGGATCTGGCGTATGACCTGATGGATCGGATTGCCGACGCCACTCAGCAAGGGGTCGACATCACGTTGCAAATAGATTTCCGGCCGCGAGGCTAATTCTGAACACTACTCAGTAGCAGCGTTTTCAGCGCCTTTCCGGCCGGTGTCATCACCCTATCTGCGAGGTATCTGCCGGACCGCCGCCAACGCCGCTGACGCATGTGCGGTGATCGCCGAGGCCACCGCGCCAGATCTCCTTGGGGAACGTGGTGAACGCCAACAACTCGGCCCGGGCTGCGTTACAGCGGCTGGCGCACCATGCTCGACAGAGCCGGAATCAGCAGCGGCGGATCCCTTTACGACGACGGAATATTGACCGTCGTCGCGCGTCTGCGGGAGACCGGCTCGGTTCCTCTCGTCCACGCTCACGAGTGGAATCTGCCCCCGACGACCCCTTCGACCTGACAACAGGATGGTCCGGCGCGGCCGGTGTTCCGGATCCGCACCTACGTGGGAGCGGTGTTCTCCGAGGCAGACGAGAAGGTCTTCTTATCCGACGCGCGCGAACCGACAGCGAGGCTGGATCCGTGGTGTCTGCGGGGGATGCGTCAGGCGTACTCGACTGCGTCGAGGGTGCCCGGTGAGTTCCAGATCGCTTGGTAGCGCCTCCGGGTGAGGTCGTCGGAGTTGGCGAGGAGGGCGTCGAACAGCGACCGGGGGTCGGCGTGCCAGGACTGCACGAGCGTGTCGATCTCGCGTGCGGTAAGGAAGCCGGAGCGGGCGGCGGCGAGGATCCAGTCGTCGAACTGGTGTTGCCGGATCCGTGCTACCGCGTCGAGGTCGAGTGGTCCGTCGCTGGTGTCGACGGACCACATCGCCGCGACCAGGTCGTGGAGCGTCTGTGTATGGATCGGCATGGCGGCCTGGCCTGTGCTGTCGGTATCGCTGACGCACTGTTCGGTGGTCATGGTGTGCACCTCCTCGGGTGCGCTTTTCCGCAATCGAGTTTTTGTAAACATGACGGTGGTGGGCGGGATGGCCGGGCTCGAGTGTCGGTCCATGATCAGCACGGGCCCATACAAGGGGGCAGCGGCGACCCGTGCAGCTCACTCAGGGGTCCTCAACGTCACTCAGGGTCCCTGCGCTGATCTGACCGTTGTGTCAGGGAAGGGGTGTGGGTCACGTGTTGTCACAAGGGTGGGGCGGGCGGCGTCTTATGTGCGACGCCAATCTCAAGGAGACATCATGAATGCGAGCAGTGTGCGCCCCGGGAAGATCGATGTGGTCGTGGTTGGTGGCGGGTACGCCGGCGTGATGGCGGCGAATCGCCTGACCCAGCGCGACGATGTGGCGGTGACGCTGATCAACCCGCGTCCGTGTTTCGTCGAGCGGGTCCGCCTGCACCAGCTGGTGGGCGGGTCCGACGATGCGGTGGTTGACTACTCCGACGTGCTGGCCGACGGTATCCGGCTGTTGGTGGACAGCGTGACGAGGATCGACGCTGCCGAGCGCGGTGTGATGTTGGAGTCCGGCGGGACCGTCGGATACGACTACCTGATCTACGCCGTGGGCAGTGGCAGCGCCGACCGGGGCGTACCCGGAGCGACCGAGTTCGCTTATCCGACCGCCGGCCTGGAGGAGGCGCAGCGGCTTCGGTCCGTCCTCGATGACGCCCCCGTAGCGGCGCCGGTGACGGTGGTCGGTGGCGGTCCGCTCGGCATCGAGACGGCGGCCGAGCTCGCGGAGCTTGGGCGGACCGTGACTCTGGTCTGCGGCGACCGGCTCGGCCCGTACCTGCACCCACGGGGCCGACGCTCGGTGGCCAAGGGGTTGTCCAATCTCGGTGTGACCGTGCTCGATGGCCCTGGCGCGAAGGTCACCACGGTGACACGCGACGCCGTGGAGCTCAGCGGCGGCCGTGAGCTGCCGAGCACGGTGACAATCTGGACCGCCGGCTTCGGCGTTCCGGACCTGGCCGGTCGCAGCGGGCTGAGCACCGACGCCGTGGGCCGTCTCCTCACCGACGAGACGCTGACCAGCGTGGACGACGAACGCATCGTCGCGACTGGCGATGCCGCGGCCCCGTCGAACCTGCCGATGCGGATGAGCTGCCAAGCTGCGCTGCCCCTCGGCGCGCATGCCGCTGACACGGTGCTCAGCCGGATAGCAGGGGAGCGGCCCGCAGACTTCGGCAAGGGGATCGCCGCCATGTGTGTCAGCCTGGGGCGTGGGGACGGCGTCTTCCAGGTCGCCCACCGGGACGACACCGCGATGCGGCTGCACCTGCGGGGCCGCCTCGGCGCGAAGCTCAAGGAGGCCGCGTCCGCGAGCCCCGTCAAGCAGCTGGCGGGCGAGGCGCGAAAGCCCGGGTCGCACACGTGGCCGGTCAACGACGCCTCCCGACGGCAGCGGGTCCAGGCTGAGCACGGTCGATCGCTGGCCAAGCCAAGCGGCCCGGCATGAGCGAGGAGGTGGATAAGGAGGGAGCCAGATGCGGTCGCCCGGCTGCCCGCGCGGCGGAGTGAGGGTGAGGACCGGCCCCCGCGTGGGTCGGGGGATTCACGGGTGTGGTGTGTCCGTGCTCAGTGCGGCGAGCTTTCGCATCCCGGCCGGGTAGAGCCGCTTGCCGGCGATCAGTGCGGCGATTGCACCGAGGTAGACCAGGGGTGAGAGTTGCAGGGCCCGAAGCAGCCCTAGGTGGTCGGCGAGGACACCGACGGTGAAGGGGCCCAGCGCCATTCCCAGCAGGTTGTAGGCAACGGCGAGGGTACCCATGGCGGAGGCTCGGACAGAGGAGTGCGTGAGATTGGCTACCATGGCCGCGGATGGGCCGGACGCCCCGCCGGAGAAGAAGGCACCGATTGCGATCAGGACCATTTGCGCAGTCCCGGTACCGACGCTAAATCCTACCGTCAGGAACACGAGCGAGATCAGGCAGAAGGCGATCGCTGCGGTCCACTTGCGGCTGGTGTCGGTGCGGCCGACACGGTCGGTGATGATGCCGCAGATCACCATTCCGCTGCCGACGAGCAACACGAAGACTGCCGCCATCGCGCCGGCCTCGGCCGGGGCAAGGTCGTAGTAGCGGTTGAAGAAGCTGGGGAGCCAGGACAGCAGCACTCCGGCGGTGAACAGATGCAGTCCGCCGCCGATATAGGCGCACAGGACCGCCGGGTTGGTGAACAGGGTCGACACCGGGGCGCGGTACCCCGCCTGTGTTGCAGCAGCTGTGACCGCGGGCAGGTCGTCGGCGGCGTGCTGGGCAAGTTTACGTTCGGTGATCAGGGCTCGGTACAGCGCGACCAGGATCAAACCGAAGATCGCCATGGCCGCGAACGACCAGCGCCAACTTACGTGGACGGCGATGACGCCGCCGAGGGCGACACCGATCACCGACCCGAATGATCCGCCGGCCATGAAGGCTCCGCTGAGGGTGGCGTGCAGTCGGGGGGCGAAGACGCTGAGCACGACCGCGATACCGACGCTGGTATAGGCGGCCTCGCCGACTCCGACGAGGAACCGGGCACCGAGCATTTGTTCGTAGCTGCCGGCCACTGCGCACAACAGGGTGGCTGCGCTCCAGAGCACGGCCATGAGGACCAGGCTTTTGACCCGGCCCCACCGGTCCGCCAGCAGCGACAGCGGCAGGGTGAGCAGGCCGACCATGAGCGCGACGATGCTCGAGAGCGAGGCGAGCTGGGAATCAGACAGCGCCCATTCAGTTTTCAGGAAGGGGAAGATGGCGCTGAGAACCTGCCGGGACATGTAGTCCGAGAGCAGGAGCCCGAAGGTGAGGGCGAAGACGATCCACGGATACCTACTCGACCGGGTGCTGGGGCCGACGCGGGGTGTGGCGGCCGGGTCGTCGACGGAGATGGCACGCAGTTCCATGTGGTGCTCCTAATTTAATGACCGACCGTGGTCGTGGGCACGTCGCGACCGGAGATACCAGCCGCGTCGGAGGGGGCATCGTCGAACTGGGCACGGAGGAACGGCAGCACGATGTCGGTGACCTTGTCGGGCGCATCGAGCCAGGGCCAGTGTCCGGTTCCCGGCACGATGTCGACCCGCGCGCCGGGAAAGCTCGCCAACTGCCGCTGGGCGAACTCGACGGGAATGAAGGGATCGTCCGCGCCCCACACCACGAGCGACGGAACCTCCAGATCCCGGAGCGGGCCGGTCAAACTTCCTTCGAGCACGGCGAGGTCCAGGGACCTGTACATCTGGAGCACCGCCCGTTTGGTACCCCAGGGCGCGGCGTGGTCCACGATCTGGTTCAGCCAGTTCTCGGGCAATGCGGGATTCTTGCGTCCGATGATCGCCCGGGTGACCCGGCGGCTCATCATCAGTTGCACCAGTTCGCCGACGAACCGGGTTCGCCACAGGCGAGCGAATCCGTGCCAGTGCGAGTTCCTGTTGATGCCGGTGTCGATGAGCGTGACGCTCGCGACGTGCTGGGGATGCGCGGCAGCCCAGGCCAGCCCCCACGGCCCCCCGAAATCGTGGAGGACCAGATGCGCGCGCGTGACACCGAGCTGGTTGATGATTCCCTCAAGGTGTTCTGCCTGCGACGGCACCGTGAAGTCTTGATTCGTGCGCCGTTCCGTGTCGCCGAAACCGGGCATGTCGGGGGCGATCACCCGGGCGAAGGCGGCAACCTTCTCCAACAACGGGACCCAGTCGTCGCCGGAGCCGGGATTTCCGTGCACGAACACCACGGCCTCGTCGGATCCGGAGGGGCTGTTGGTCAGGACCGGTGACCGGACCTCTCCCACCACGATGTGCAGCTTGTCGAGCATTGTTTCTCCATGCAGTAGTGCCCGATGGGGCCAGTAAGTGTCATGGGAGTCGCGTTGCGGCCCCCGGTTGCCGGCGCGGCCGGATGCGTGAGGCAACCTAGGCGAGGCTGCGTTTGAGGATCTTTCCGGTGGCGGTCATCGGCAATGACGTGACGAACTCGACCATCCGTGGGTACTTGTAGGCGGCCATCTGCGTCTTGGTCCACTCGATCAGCTGGCCTTCGGAAATGTCCGCATCCTTGTCGAGGATGACGAAGGCCTTGACCTCCTCGCCGTGGCTTTCGTGAGGTACCCCGACCACTGCCGCCAGCGAGACCGCCTGGTGGGCCATGAGTACCTCCTCGATTTCCCGGGGGTACACGTTGAAACCGCCGCGCACGATCATGTCCTTGGCCCGGTCGACGATGTAGTAGAAGCCGTCCTCGTCGCGGCGGGCGAGGTCCCCGCTGCGGAACCAGCCCTCGCGCATCACCTCGACGGTGGCCGCGGGCCGGTTGTAGTAGCCCGTCATCACGTTGTGGCCCCGGATCGCGATCTCACCTACCTCATTGGGCGAGGTCACAGGCTTCCACTGGGCATCGACCAACTGGACCTGCACACCCCAGACGGGCGTGCCGATCGACCCCGGCCGGGTATCGCTCTCGGCGTCGCTGAACACCGCCAGCGGCGATGTTTCCGAGAGCCCGTAGCCCTCGAGGATCTGGACGCCGAATCGCTGCCGGAATTGCTTGTGGATCTCTACCGGCAGCGCCGATCCACCCGAGATCGCCTTACGCAGGTTCGCCGCGATCCGTGTCACGTCCACTCCGTCGACTCCGGCGGCGAGGGCGTCGAGCAGACCCCAGTACATGGTGGGCACCCCCGCGAAGACCGTCACGTTCTGCTCGTTCATGATCTTCAGGGCGGATTTTGCATCAAATCGCGGCAGCAGGATCAATGTCGCGGCCACCGAGAAGGCCGAGTTCATGTTCACGGTCTGGCCGAAGGTGTGGAAAAGCGGTAGCGCCGTCAGGTGCGTGTCCTGTTGGCTCGGTCTCGAGTCGAACAGGCGGTTGGAGGTTTGCGCATTCATCACCATGTTCGAATGTGACAGCTCGGCTCCCTTGGGCTGCCCGGTGGTGCCACTGGTGTAGAGGATCACGGCAGTGTCGGTGGCCTCGCGGACCGCGCTCTCGAACTCGCTGGACTGGTTTTCGAGTGCGTGCGGCAGAGCCGTGACGCCCTCCCCTGGGGCCACCTGGTCCGCGCTGATCACGAAAAGGTGTTCGCAGCTCGGGGTGTCGGCGAAGCCCTCGCGGGCAAACTCGGCGATCGGCAGGTCCGGCGTGCTCTCGTGGCAGAAGTGGGCCTTGGCCTGCGAGTCGGCCAGGTGGTAAGCGATTTCGCGGCCCTTGAGCAGGATGTTCAGCGGCACCACCACCGCGCCGGCCTTGAGGATCCCGTAGTAGAGCGCCGGAAACCACGGCACGTTCGGGAGGGACAGCGCCACCTTGTCGCCGGGCCGGATCCCGCGCGACACGAGAAGGTTGGCTACCTGGTTGGAGACGGCGTTGAGCTGGGCGTAGGTGAACCGCTGCTCGTCGTGGATCAGGGCGTCGCGGTCCGGATACCGACGAGCGGAATCCTCTAGGAGCATGGACAGATTGAGCATGTGGCAACTCTCTCGGTGGGTATTGCGGCCGTGGCCGTTGTCGAATCGGGCGTGGATGGCCCTGGGGCGCCCGAAGGTGCCGGAAGCCTTCGCGGGCGCTGGCCGGGAACGGCGCCGTCGCCGGGATCACCGGCGAAGAATCGGAAAGCCCAGGCGGTGGTTCACCGAAGCTGACCACCTACCCGGGCATCTGCAGGGCGGAACCCCCAGTGCCGCTGCCGTCTTCGGCGGACAGTGGGGAATTCCCTAGAAGGGACGCACCGGCAGCGGCTTGATCAGCGGTTCGAGCAGGGGCGCCGCCTGTGCACAGGTGAGCACCTCGGAGGGGTCGAGTCGGATGTACTCCCGTGTGGATTCGTCGACCTCCCACACATCCTCACCGATGAGGCGGCCCTCGTCGTCGTAGGGCCAGTTCATGTACTGCCGGTTCTTCATCAGATAGGTCGCCTGCGGGTCGACGTCGATGCCGTCAGCGGCCAGCGCCGTTCCGGGCGTCTGCTGGTAGAGCACGAAGTCGGTGCAGATCAGGTTGTCGCCGACAGCGATCTTCTCGTCCTCGACGTAAAAGATGCACTGCCCGGTTCCAGCCCATTCGCTGTAGACACTCTTGATCGCGTCGGCACCCTCGAGCTTGACCATGCGACCGAACGTGTTGAAGTTGTAGACGGGCTTGTCGACCATCATGTCGGGTGCGAAGATCTCCTCCCAGCGGCCGGCAATCTCCAGGTTGCGGTGCCGGTTGTAAGCATGCAGCAGGTACCGGTGCCGCGGGTTGACGGTCTGCTCGATCAACTGCCCGACCGCAATGTTCGTCTTGGTGACGTCGAATCTACTCATCGTTTTCCTATCAGAGCTGAAATTGTGTGATGGCTGAAATTGTGTGATGCGGTCCGGTGGTGCGGACCCGAACACCTCGGCGCGAGCGCGCCGAGGGGGGAGTTCGTCGTACTCGGTCGCCCGCTGGTCAAGCGGACATTCACGCAACGCGATACGCGGCAGTGCGCCAGCGAGTGGTGTCCGGATCGGAACACTTCCGGAGCACGTCGCGCAGTCGCGCCCGGAACTGGGCGGTGGTAATGCCGAAGCGGACGAACACTTCGTCGCCGGGCGGGCCGCCGTAGGGCGCCCACACCTCGGCGAACCGGATGATCTCCGCCGCCTCGTGATGCGGGTAGGTCCGGCGAGCCGCCGCCGCTGCGGCGGTCTGCTGCGTGCGAGGTCGATGTCGTCGATAACTCTGCACCTGCGCGGTGAGGAACGCCCCGCGAGAGTTCGGCCGCGGAACGGGTGGACGAAGGTCGGACGCGTGGGGAGTGCCGGTCATTTGGGGGTCCTGAGGTCGGTCGGCAATTGCTGTCGCGCACGGCCGCGGAAGTTGGGTGGCACGGGGTTCTCCGGCAGGTCACCTGTCATCAGGCCGGTGTGGTCGCGTTGTTCTGCGCGGCCGGGAACTTCCGGGCAACACGCGGGAACGGGAGACCTAGAAGGTCCGATCTCCTGCGATCGTCGCGCGCTCCATTTTCCGGACCGCCGGCCAGTAGTCCTGCACCGCGTAATGCTGCGTGGATCGGTTGTCCCAGATGGCGACGCTGTTCTTCGTCCACGTCCAACGGACCTGGTATTCAGGGATCAATGCCCGGCTTTTCAGGTAGTCGAGCAAATTACTTGCGCTCGGCGAGTAATCGGCACCGTAACGCACCCTGCTCGGCGTGTGGAAGTTCGTGAAGTGCGTGGAGAACACATTCACATAGAGGATCTCTTCACCCGTCTCAGGATGCGTGCGCACAACCGGGTGCTCGGCATCAGGGAAACGCTCCTTCAGCTCGTGCCGCACTTCCAGCGGCTTGGAAGCACCGAAAACTGCCTCAAAGCCGTGCCGGGCACGCAGGAACCGCACGTCCTTCTTGACATGGTCCGGAAGCTCCCGATACGCCTCGACCATGTTGACCCAGATGGTATCGCCACCGACCTCCGGCGTTTCCACACAACGCAGAACGGAGCCCATGGATGGACACTCGCGCCAACTGGTGTCGCTGTGGAAAGAGTTCTCGTAGTGCCCCTCGCTCGAATTGTCCTTGTACAGGAGCACTACGCCCGAATCATCATCGGTGTTGGGGTGGCCCTCTTCGAGCGAACCGAACTTCTTCGCGAACTCGACGTGTTGAGTACGCGTGATGTCCTGATCTCGGAGGAACAACACTTTGTGCTTCAGGAGGAGCGTCTTCAATTCTGCGAAGAGTGTGGCGTCGCGAGTGATATCGGGAATCTGCACGTCGAACAGTTCGGCGCCGATGTGACGGGTCAACTGCTTCGTTCTGATCCGTGAATTCTCGGCCTGCGCTGGTTCCTCGAATGTAACGGCGGTGCCCATGGGTGTCGCTCCTTTTCTTTCACGCGGAAGGGTTACTCGTTCAGCTCGGCCTGCAATTCCAGGGGCCGATCGCTGAATGCTCTTCTAATGCGGACCATTAAATGACTGGATTCGCACCTTCAGGTGTCGAAACTGTATCGCTCGGGCGTGAAAAGAATTTGACCTCACGTTGCATCTCTCTTGACGCGCTATTACTGGTGCCCGGACACGAAGCCGCGACGAACGGTCGGCTCGGGAGGCCGGCGGATCCGGCGGTGCGGCCTCGCCGGCAGGCTCGGAGCCAAGCCCGGACCTGAACGCTCAGGACACCGACCTCCCGGAGTGCCTTCGCCGCGACATCCGCGGATCCCTGGTCAGGTGGACCCGGCCCGCCTGCCGGAGGTTGCGGTTATCCCTCGCGCACAACTCGGGGCCGCTGACCGATCGCCTGGTGGATCCGCGCCCCTCGGCGTATCTGTTGAAGCCGATCGGCCGAAGGAACAGGCGGAGCGTCCCCGGTCGGTGGATCCGGCCGCACTCGCTGGCAGCGGGCGATTTCGGTCACCGGCCGTCCGGGGCTCGGCGCTACCGACGATCGCAGCTGCGAGGTACCCTCGACTGCCAGTACCTGGCCTTACCAAGTGGTATAAACCCAGGCAGGAGGCACCTCCCCCTCTCGTGCCGCAATAGGGAACCCCTGCTCGGTCGTCACGACTGAAGGAGAAAGCCCACCGCCGTTCGACGAGAATCGGAAAGACGCCGCGATGACCATGCTCGTCCGCAATGCCGCTCTGACCGGCTACCTGGATCTCGTTCGGTCTCGGAAAGTTGACCCACTTCCCTTACTGAGGTCGGTGGGACTGCAGGCAGCTGACCTGGCCGTGCCAAACCAGTGGATCGCCATCGACGCCGCCGCTCAACTCCTCGAGCGGTCTGCGGTGGCAACAGGTCTCGAGGACTTCGGAATTCGCCTGGCTGACAGCCGGAAGGTGACCAACCTAGGCCCGATCAGTGTCGCTGCGCAGGGCGAGGCGGATCTTCGCGGCGTACTGATGTTGCTCGGCCAATATCAGCACATTCGCAGCGAGGCCATCAGCCTCCGGATCTCCGAAGCGGACGACCTCGCGAAGGTTAGGATTGACTTCAACCTAAGTCCCGACGTCAACTCCACACATTTTTCTGAGATGACCGTGGGGGCGCTTATCCGTCTAATCAAGTTCGTTGTCGGAAACCAGTGGAATCCGGCATATATCTGCTTCACCCACGACGCGCCGGCCACCCGGACACGTCACCCCAAGACCTTGGGGAAGTCGGTCCGATTTGGCGACAATTTCAATGGTTTCGTATTTCCTGCGAGCGACCTAGACTTCCCGAACAAACTGTTTGACACGTTGTTTCAATCGTTCGCGAAGGAATATATCGACACCATCGCCAGCCCGCGCCCCGTCGATGACCTCGATCGCATCCGTGAATTGATCGAGACCACTCTCCCGACCGGCCGGTGTTCACTGCAGCATGTCGCGAAGACCCTGGGAGTCAACCGCGTCACGGTATATCGGCTTCTTGCCCGGTCGAACACCTCATTCTCGGAGATGGTGAATAGCATCCGAGCGGAGCTGGCCCAGAGATACGTCACCCAGCAGACACGCTCCCTAACGGATATCGCTGGACTGCTTGGATTTTCCGAGCTCTCCGCGTTCTCGCGATGGTTTCGAAACGAGTTCGGATCCAGTCCAACGGTATGGCGGGCGGAACGCGGGAACGGGTCCCGGTCGGCGTAGCCCAGCGACACCGGTGGGCAGACAGCTGCCGATGTCGAGGAATTCGTTGACGGTGAAGCAAGCCCTGAGTTGCTCACGGACGCGAGGACCGGCAGCTACTGGGCTCTTTACTTCAGAGGACTCTGGTACAAGGCTATTCTCCCCGCTGGCAACCAGCGGAATTTGCCTTGGTGCAGGCCCGTGACCACCTCCTCGGAACCGGGAACCTGTGGTCATTCGTGCTCTTTCCGGGCGGAATAATGTCGGATCCGACGGAGACCGTTCGATGCTGTTGAGCGCATCGAGTACCACGTCGGCGCTCGTGGTCGGGATTCGGAAGTGTTCGCCCTCCGACGCCCGGAGGCGGTCCCGCACGTAGACGAGCATGGCGAGTTCGCGTTCGAGGTCTGCTGCGGTGCGGTCGCTAACGACTCAGAATCGTGACACGGAGGCCTTCGTCCGAGAAGACTGGCGGTACGGTGTCTTCAGCTCACCCAGTCCGCGAGGGGACGTGCCGTGATCGCAGGTCAACACCCCGAACGACGAAACCCCTAAGTGCGAGCGGATCGGGTTCCACCTCTGCGTGTTTCGGTATGCTCGTACCGTCGGCGGCAACGCCGACAGCACGCGTGGGAGCGAGTTGCTGGTTTGGTCACCGGAATGCTTCTCCCGGGTAGACCCACGCTGCGGTCGGGTTCGAGCGTGGCAGGTCGTCAATTGGGACATTATTGCCTGCCACGCTTCATCATATCTGGGGGGTATTCGACGCAGCGGGAGGGGATCTGGTGGCGTACAACGTGAGCCCGGATGCACCGGCGAGTCGGTTGGATCCGGAGCCCGGCACCAGCACCACGCTCGCATCGAAGCCCGCCGGCTATCGTTCCGCCGACACGTACAAAGACCGCGCACAGGAGCGTGACTCGGCGCGGGAGCTGGACCGGATGGTTGAGGACGCCGAATTCACCCGTGCTCGGAAAGACCTGGAGCGGGCCTTCCCCCGAGCGACAGTGCCCGAGGTCTCCGAACGTAAACGCCGCGAGCTGCCGATCCCGGATTCGATTCGTCAGCCGCCGAGTTCACGTCAGCGCAAGGTGCGCTCGGTGAACAAGCACCAGGCGCAGTCGCGGTTGCCGGCAGTCGGTTACACCGCCGTGCAGAACCTGATTACCGACCCGGACCGGTGGAAGACGGTCGGCGAGGCGTTGTCGACGGCACGCGGTGACGCGCAGCAACTGGACGTGAAGATGCGGTCGCAGGTCCAGCGGGTGGACCGGGCGATTCAGACCGCGGAACGGTGGGGCGACCGAGGACATATCCTCTACTGCGCGGTCACGCTCCCGCACATGGTGCCGCAGGAAGCGGTCAACCTGCCCTCGACGCTGCAGCCGGGATCGCGGTTGGACTTCGACCGGCACACAGTGGCCACCCATGCCCTGCACGAACTTGACCCGACGGTCGGGAGCGGGACGTGGTGTTCGAGATCGAAACCGACATATGGGGCGGTCGGACACGGTCGACGACACTGCGCACCTGCTGCCGCGCGGGATGCGGTTCGATGTGGTCTCGGCCGGTGAGGGGCGATACCGTCGCCCGGACGGCAGTATCGGCCGGCGGATGATCGTGCAGCTGCGGGACATCACCGAGGAATGAGGGGAACGAGATGGGACTGTTTACCGACGACAAGGGTCGCCCCGAGTTGGTCGTGCACCCGGACATCAAGTTGGGACGCGCGCATTTCCGGCCCGTCGACGACCAACCCGAACCGGAGGAGACCCCGAAGCAACGCGCCCGCCGGGAGCTGAAGAAGCGGATGACCGACGAGCGGCTCGCGAAACAGAAAACCGAAGGCACCAACGCCGAGAAGGGGTAAACGCCTCCGGCTCATCCTGTGCATCCGCAGTGTCCAAACTCTAGCCCAATCTTGCCCACGCACTAGACAGCACGCCTTGTTCGAGCGGCCCCGGCACCGCGATCAGACGATCGCGGGGGACATGTCATCACCCCTGGTGAAAACCACATTCCGTAGTGTTCGGTGCGGCGGTCAGGAACGGTCGCACCTCGAGCCACTCGTGGATCGGCTTCCCACCCGCCCCCGGAGCCGCGGACAACTCGCCGGCCAACTCAAGCGCCCGCTCGTGGGTCTCGACGTCGATCACCATCCAGCCGGCGATCACGTCCTTGGTCTCCGCGAACGGGCCATCGGTCACCGGCGGCCGCCCCTCACCGTCGTACCGGACGAACATGCCCTCCGCGGAAAGTGCCTGACTGTCGACGAACTCGCCGGTGCCCTCCAGTCGGGCGGCGAAGTCGTTCATGTACTGCACGTGGGCCGAGATTTCCTCCGGCGTCCACTGGTCCATCGGTACGTCATTGACCGATGCCGGCGCGCCGCGGTAGTGCTTGAGCAACAGGTACTTGGCCATCATGTTCTCCCTGGGTGCGGTGCGGCCCATTCTGGCCGTTTCACTCCGGGGACGAAGCCGCGCGCGGGTTCTCGACATACCCCGACGACATTTTTTTCTAGCTCAGTTGTCGGATGCGGGGGAGCACATCGACGAGTTGCTCGAAGAGGGCGGGCCACCCGCGGCGAAGCCAGGTCAGCCGGCCGCGGTCGAGGTGGCCACCGTCGATGAGGTGGGAGAGGCGGTGCTGCTGCTCGGGGACACCCAGCTCACGGAGTTTTGCATAGACCGGGTTCACGGGCAGCCGGTGTCGGGCGATGTGTGCCCAGACGTCCTCGGTGGTCCAGTCCCAGATCGGCCCGTACGCGGCGGTGCCGTCCGCGCGGGCGATGATGCCGTTGCGGCGGCCACCTCGGGTGTAGAGCATTCGGCGGGGGCGGATTCGTCGGCCCGCATACCCCACAGCTCACCCGGCCCGAGCAGTGCGTGCGCGCGGCGAGCGGGTTCAGTGATCAGCGCCGCGTGCAGATCCACCATCGCCGCGGCCGCACCGTCGGTGAGTGCGGTGTGGTTCCACAGGCCGGAGTCGGCGAGCACCTGCAGCAGTGGTGGGTCGGTGGGGATGCAGTGCAGGTCCAGCCGCCAGGTGTGGGCGAGTTCGGTGAGGTAGTCGTAGGTTTCGGGGTAGTCGAGGCCGGAGTCGAAGAACACCACCGGCACCTCCGGTTCGACGCGGCGGGCCCGGTCGAGGATGACGAGCGAATCCTTTCCGCCGGAGAACGCGAGGTACCCGTCGTGGCCGGCCAGATGTGACTCGATCCGAGCGGTGATGTCCGCGATGGCTTTCGCGCCAGCTCTCGCCGACGGCCCTCGAAATCCACGCAGTGCGGCGAGATCCAGGCCAGGTTCCGATGTCGTCGCTCCGCCACTCACCCATCGGCAGTGCGGTGTGCATAGGGGACCTATGGCCCATATGGGTGCCAGCAGCAGACGCGGAGCCGCGACATGCTGGATACGGCACCTGTCGTCCCGGCGTGCCCGCGCCCGGGCTTCGGCACCGGCGTGATGTTCTGCGGTTGAATGGACGGCATGGGGTCGTCCGCGGTGGAGCAGCTGTGGCAGGCGTTGTCCGAGAACGAGTTGGCGTTGGTGTGCGTCCGTGGCCCGCAGAGTCGGTGGGCGGATCTGCGGACGGTTGGGGAAGACGGCGCAGTGGGGCTGACCTGGCTTGTCCGGGAGGCAAGTGAGATCGCCGAGCAGTACCCCCACGACAGAGCGAAATCGTGACGCCGCCGGAACTGACTTCGGAGCAGGACGTGGTGTGGGCGGCCATCGACACCGTCGGCGTGGATCGGGTGATGGTGGGCAGCGATTGCTCCTAACCGTTGGGTGAGCGCCCCGGCGGTGAGGTGGTACGTAAGAGCAAATTTCTCGATGAAGGGGATCTCCAGATCGATGTCCGGTGGATGGCCTATCTGTCTTGTCCTACGACCACCGTATCGTCGATCCGCCGACGCCGCTCGCTACCTCACCAGCGTCCGCTGCCGTCTCGAAACAGTCGACACTCTCACCGCCACAGCGCAACTCGCGGCTGGAACACCAAGCCGCCGACCATGACCTGCACCACAAGCGTGACCCCAAAACCCGGCTATACCGCTTCTGGCTACCTAGTGGTGTGTCTCGCAAATAAATATGGATTAATTCGATAGAATCCGTGCATGAGGAATCCGGTACCCGCTTTGCAGATTTCCGATGGGCAGCGTGTTGTGCTCGAGTCGTTGGCGCGGTCGCAGACGGGTGCGCACCGGGAGGTGGTGCGGGCCAAGGCGCTGTTGATGGCGTCCGAGGGTGTGGCCAACACGGCTATCGCGCAGGCGTTGTCGGTATCGCCGGGATCGGTGGCGAACTGACGGACACGGTTCGCCGAGGATGGCATGGCGCGGTTGGGCGAGGTGCGCAAGGGTCGAGGTCGCAAGCCCTCGATCCCGCAGGAGAAGATCGACGAGATCGTGGACCTGACGCAGAACTACCGCCCGAAAGGCGAGACTCATTGGAGTTGCCGGACGATGGCCGAGTATGTCGGAGTCTCGAAGGACACGGTCCAGCGCGTGTGGTCCGCTCGTGGACTCAAGCCGCACCGGGTCGAGACGTTCAAGCTGTCGAATGATCCGCGATTCGAGGACAAGCTCGTCGACGTCGTCGGTCTGTATCTGAACCCGCCCGAGCGGGCGATCGTGTTGTGCGCGGACGAGAAGTCGTCGGTGCAGGCCCTCGACCGGACGCAGGCCTCGCTCCCGATGATCAAGGGCCGCGGCGAGACGATGACCCACGACTACAAGCGTCACGGCACCACCACCTTGTTCGCCGCGCTCGACGTCCTCACCGGCACCGTGATCGGCCAGTGCCTGCCGCGCCACCGCCATCAGGAGTTCCTGCGATTTCTGCGCACCATCGACCGTGAGGTGCCCAAGGACCTGGAAATCCACCTGATCCTGGACAACTACGCCACCCACAAACACGAGAAGGTCCGGGCCTGGCTCGACAAGCATCCACGGTTCCACCTGCACTTCACTCCCACCTCCTCCTCATGGCTCAACCTCGTCGAACGTTGGTTCCGAGAGCTGACCGATAAAGCTCTGCGACGCGGGGTCTTTCACTCCGTACCGCACCTCATCGCCTCGATCGAGGAATACCTCGACGCCCACAACGAAAACCCCCGACCCTACGAATGGACCGCGACCGCCGAATCCATCCTCGCCAAGGTCGCCCGCGGCCGCGTCGCACTCGAAAAGATCAGCTAAATCAGAGACACACCACTAGCTGGTGGACGCGGCGCGTTGCGGGGGCCGGTGGTGCCTCGGATCTGGAGGCTGACCGGGAAGACTCGCTTGCCGGGTTGTTCCGGTGTGTTGTCGTCGAGTCGTGCGAGGAGGAGCTGGACCGCTTCGGCGGCCATGTCCTCGATGGGCTGGTGGATGGTGGTGAGGTTGATCATTGCCCATCGCGCTTGTGGTGAGTCATCGAAGCCGATCACGGACAGTTCGGCGGGTACGGACACGCCGAGACGCGCGGCCGCGTCCAATGCTGCGAACGCCAATTCGTCTGTGACGCAGTAGATCGCTGACGGTGGGTGGTCCATCGACAGCAGTGATGTCGCCATGTCCACGCCGTGCTCGTGAGTCATGGTTGCCCGGCGGATGTAGTGGTCGGGTAGGGCGATTCCGCGGCGTTGGAGTGCGTGCCGGGCGCCGTCTTCGCGGGCGGCACCATTGGTGCGGTCGCGCGGTACCGACAGGATCGCGATGTCGCGGTGACCGAGTGCGGTCAGGTGGTCGATCACCAGCTCGCCGGCACCTTCGTCGTCAGAGAGGACCACTTCGAGAGACAGGGTGGGATCGTCGCGGCTCAGGAGCACCACTGGGGTGCTTCGTTCGAGCACTCGGCGCACGGTGCGGGATTTGYGGCGAGCGGATACGAAGATCATCCCGTCCACGGTCGCCGGGTCGAGGACGTCCACGCTGTCGACGCCCTCGGGGACGTCCGGGTCGCGTATGAGGGCCATGCGATAGCCGCGTTCGCTGAGCCGGTGCTGAATGGCGTCGACGACGGTGGGGTAGAACGGCGAGGTCAGGTCGGCGACCACGACACCGATCGCCCGCGCCCGTCTGGTGACCAGGCTGCGAGCTGCCGAGTTGGGGACGTAACCGAGTTCCCGGGCTGCGGCAAGTACCCGTTTGGTCGTCCGCTCGGCGACGGCGGGGTCTCCTCGCATGACACGGGAGACTGTCGACTGGCTCAGTCCCAGGTAGGCGGCGAGATCGACACTGGTTACCACGTGCGGATCATACCCAACGGTGGGCCGGGTTCGGATGACGTCGCCGCGGGCTCCGAGGCCTGGGCGTGGCGCCGTGTGGTCGGCGTCGAACGGCTTCGACGGGTCGTCCTCGCACACACCTCGATTGCTGGTGGGTGTGCCTTCCTCGTGGGTTTCATCGGACAACCCCTCCCTCCTCGGTCCGGGATTGGTGTTCCGGGCGTGGGGGAGATTGGCGGCGGGTGCGCCGCGGTCCGGGATTCCCGGCCGCGGCACTCGCGCGGATCGCCGTCGAAGTATGCGCCGGCAACGTCCGTACCTCCGGTTCGGCCCGGCCGAGCGCGGCGCCGGCGGCCGACCGGAAACGGTTACCCACTGTCAGGCGGTGTTCCGGCCACCGCTGAGGTCCAGTGTCTGTCCGGTGACGTAGCTGGCCTCGGTCGAGAGCAGCCAGGTCGCCAGGGCAGCGAATTCTGCTGTGCTGCCGACCCGGCCCATGGGGACCCGGGAGAGGAGTGCGGCGTTGCGTTCGGGACTGAGGTCGTCGAGCATCCGGGTGTGCATCATCGAGGGTGCGATCGCGTTGACGGTGACGTTGTGTGTGGCGACCTCCTTGGCGGCGGTTTTGACCAGGGACACCACGGCCGCTTTCGATGCGGAGTAGGCGGCCTGGAAGGGATTACCTTCCCGCGCCGAGATCGAGGACAAGATGGCCACCCGGCCGTAACCCTGCTCGGTCAGCGTGGGAAGTAGTGCGGCGAGGCCGTGGAAGCAGCCGTCCAGGTTGACACTCATGGTCTTCGACCAGCCCTCGAACGGCATGGCCGTGATCGTGGTTTCCGGTCCTTGGATGCCGTGCGCGAAGAGTGCGCCATCGAGGCGGCCATGGGTGGCCAACACACGGGCGAGGGTCTCGTCCCAGGCTGCACGGTCGGTCACGTCGAGAGCCGCGATGTCGCGGCCCGTCCCGTCCCCGTCCCCGACGACGTCGGTGCACACCACCGAGGCGCCCTCGTGGATGAGCCGGTCCACTGCCGCTGATCCGAGGCCACCGGCAGCGCCGGTGACGAGGATGACGCGTCCGGCGAATCGGCCGGGATAGAACGTCGAGGGGTCGGCGGTGGTGACGTGCAGGGAGTCGGTGGTGTCGACTGCGGTCATCGAATCGCTTCCGTTCGTTCGGTGTCGGCGGTGGTGATCAGCTGTTGTGTTGCGACCATCAGTTTGTGCAAATGTTCTGTGATGCCGTGTGATTCGACGAAGGCGACGTCGGGAACTTCCACGCTGACCGGGACGTCGGGCAGCGCCGCGAGGATCTCGATCAGGGGAAACGCGCCGTCCCCGGGCACCTGACGTTTCGCGCGCGATTCGATCTGGCGGTCGGACCCGTTGGTGTCCTGACCGAGCGGCATCCGCGGCGGCGCCTCCAGGTGTGGGACCGCGGCGGGACCGTCGCACAACTGGATCACCTGCACCGCTCCCGGCGGAGCAGCCGCGAGGTCGCCGACGGTGCCCCCGGCGCGGACGAAGTGCAGGACGTCGAGCATGATCCCGCACCCGGTCTGTTCGGCCACGGCGGCGGCGGCGTGGAAGGTGTCGACCTTCTGATACGAGATCGGCTCGATCGAGGCGGTGATACCGAACTCGTGGGCATCGCGCACCAGCGCAGCCAGGGAATCGGTCAGGCGATGGCGGTCGTCGTCACCGCCGATCACGTTGAGTACCCGGGCACCGAGGGCGGCGCCGGCCTCGAGCACCGGCATCCACTCACCGCGATTGCGCATCCCGTCGAGGGTGAACACCTCGACATCGAACACGCTCACACCGGTGTCCTCGAGTCGGGCGAGGGTCTGCGCCGACATCGGGGAGCCCGCGGCCATGGGATACCGGGTCTCCGACGTGGTGGCAGGATGCACCCGCGCGCCGATGGAGGTGAAGCCGCAGTCGGCCGCAGCTTCGACCAACTCGGGAGGGGGTAGATGCAGAGCCGACAGGTGGGCCAGCCCGATGGGTCGTGTCATGAACAGTCCTTTACGCGGTTTCCAAGGTGGGAGTTGACGGACAGCTGCGCCCTACTTATGCTGTGAATCACAAATTTACTACGTAGTCATTCAAGCACTGCGCCCCCTCCGCCGCAACCGCCCCTTCGGCTCGGGCTTCACCCCAGGAAAGAACCCCCACCCATGACTGTTTCGAATGTTCCAGCCTCGGAACCTTATTCGTCCTCCGGCCGTACCGGTCCGGTCGACGGCGAAGTGCCCGCACCGGCACCGACCGGCTCCCGCAGGGCGGCGATGGCCAGCACGGTCGGCGCGATCGTCGACTGGTACGACTTCTTCCTGTACGGGACCGCCGCCGCCCTGGTGTTCGGACCGATGTTCTTCCCCTCCGAGGACCCGACGGTGGGTGTTCTCGCCTCGCTGGGCTCGTTCGCGGTCGGTTTCGTCTTCCGCCCGATCGGTGGGGCGATCTTCGGCCACTTCGGTGACCGGGTCGGCCGCCGGAAGATGCTGGTGATGACCATCTTGATCATGGGTCTGGCCAGCACCGCCATCGGTCTGCTGCCCAGCTACGCCGCCATCGGCATCGCGGCCCCGATCCTGCTGGTCAGCCTGCGCGCGGTGCAAGGCATCGCAGTCGGCGGCGAATGGGGCGGAGCGGCCCTGATGGCGGTGGAGAACGCGCCGAAGAACAAGCGCAACTTCCTCGCCAGCGGGGTACAGATCGGATCGTTCCTCGGCCTACTCCTGGGCACCCTGGCGTTCTCGATCGTCACCAACCTCACCACCGAGGAGCAGTTCGACACCTGGGGCTGGCGTCTGYCGTTCCTGGTCAGCATCCTCTTCGCACTCGTCGGGCTCTGGATCCGCAGCGGCGTCCCCGAGTCGAAGGTGTTCGCCGAACTCGAAGAGACGAAGAAGAAGCAGGCCGCACCGCTGCTCGAGGCCCTCAAGACCAGCCCCAAGCAGATCCTCGCCATCATCGGGATGCGCCTGGTCGACCAGAGCACGTTCTACATCGGCTTCACGTTCTCGCTGGTCTACGTCAAGAACTACACCGACACCCCGCCGAGCAGCGTGCTCACCGCATCGATGGTCGCCCTCGTCCTCGCCGTGCCGACCACCTCGCTGTGGGGACTGCTCGCAGACCGGTTCGGTGCCCGCTGGTTCTACATCGTCGGCCCGCTGTGCGCGGCCGCGGCCGGTGTCCCGTTCTTCTCCGCCCTCGAGAGCGGATCGATGCCGATGATGATTCTCGGGTTCTTCATCCTGATCAACCTCGGACACAACATCTCCGCCTCGGTGCAGCAGACCTGGTTCACCGACATGTTCGACGCCCGCATCCGCTACAGCGGCGCAGGCTTCGGCTACGCCGTCGCCGGGGCCGTGGGCGGCTTCGTGCCGCTGACCGCCACCGCCCTGCTCGGCGACAGCGGAAACTGGACCCCGGTGGCCATCCTGCTCGCCGCAGCCTCCCTGGTGGCGCTTGCAGCAGGGTTGTGGTCGTACAAGTGGACCGGGCAGGGCCGGCGATGACCGACACCCTCTCGTGCGATCTGCTCGTCATCGGCGCCGGAGCCGGTGGCCTCGCTGCCGCCGTCACCGCCGCCTACCACGGCGCGAAAGTCATCGTCGCCGAAAAGGCCGACGTCTGCGGCGGGGCCACCGCCTGGTCGGGCGGATGGATGTGGGCGCCGCGCAACCCCCTCGCCCGCGCCGACGACGTCGACGAGGACATCGAGTTGCCGCGCACCTACCTGCAACACCTGCTCGGGACGAACTTCGACGCCGCCAAGGTCGATGCGTTCCTGGCGCAAGCGCCGCGCATGGTCGGGTTCTTCCACGACAAGACCAGGCTGCAGTTCGTACCCGGAACCACCATCGCCGACATCCACGGCGGCACCCCCGGCGCCGGAACCGGACACCGATCGGTGGCACCCCAGCCCATCGACGCCTACCAGATTCCCGCCCCGGTTCGGGCGAAGCTGCGCTGGCAACTCTACGAAACCTCATTCCTCGGCATGGGAATCATGGCCGGCCCCGACCTCCAGGCGTTTCTGCACGCCACCCGCTCGCCGAAGGCCTTCGGGCACGCCGCACGCCGCGTCACCCGGCACATCATCGACCTGGCCACCGCACGCAAGGGCATGCAACTGGTCAACGGCACCGCCCTGATCGGCCGGCTCCTGGCCTCCGCTCACGAACTCGGCGTCGACGTCCGCGTCTCGTCGCCGGCGCGCACGCTGACCACCGACGACTCCGGGGCGGTGACCGGAGCGCAGCTCGACGGCCCCGACGGCACGGTCACCATCCACGCCGCCCGGGGAGTGATCCTCGCGGCCGGTGGCTTCCCGAGCAACGTCGACATGCGCAAAAAGTACTTTCCGCGCACCCCGACCGGGCGTGAACACTGGACCCTGGCCCCCGACACCACCACCGGTGACGGGATCGCGCTCGCCGAATCCGCCGGCGGCCGACTCGACACCACCCTCGCCTCACCGGTCGCCTACTGTCCGGTCTCGCTGGTGCCGTACCGCAACGGCAAGACAGGCGTCTTCCCGCACATCCTCGACCGCGGAAAGCCCGGTGTCATAGGGGTATTGGCATCAGGCAAGCGGTTCGTCAACGAGGCCGACGGCTACCACGACTACACCACCGCGATGATCGACGCCGTTCCCGACGGGCAGCAAGTGTGCTCGTGGTTGGTCTGTGATCACCGGTTCCAGCGCCTGTATCCGTTGGGAATGTCCAAACCGCGCCCCATCCCGGTCTGGCCGTACCTGCGCTCGGGTTACCTCAAGACCGGCCGCACCCTCACCGAGCTGGCACAGCAATGCGGCATCGACCCCGCCCAACTCCACACCACGGTCGCATCGTTCAACGACAATGCCCGACGCGGAAAGGACCCCGAATTCCACCGCGGCGAAACGATGTTCAACCGCGGCTCCGGGGACCCGGACAACCCGTTCCCGAATCCCTCACTCGCCCCACTGGAGAAGGGACCGTTCTACGCCGTCAAGGTCGTGCCCGGAAGCTTCGGGACCTTCGCCGGTATCGTCACCGACGCCTCCGCGCGTGTGCTCGACGATTCCGACACCCCGATAGCAGGCCTCTACGCCGTGGGATCCGACCAGGCCAGCGTCATGGGCGGGCACTACCCGTCCGGAGGCATCAACATCGGACCCGCCATGACCTTCGGATACATCGCAGCACGACACGCCACCAGCGCCACGGATTCGGAGGAGGAGTCCAGCAACACCAACGTCCGTGACGCACAACCTGCTGGTTGACATCAAGTCAAAGGTCGGACGACGCCGGCGGACGATTCGAGAACGTCACCGGCGCCGCCCGGCCCGCCCGGCCCGCCCGCCCGACCCGCCGATGCTCGACGACATCATGGCGCAGTTCTCTCTCGGCCCGACCCACCGGCCCGCCTCACCCGTAGTCCCGAGCAGATCTGTGAATTCCCATGAACTCTCGTGAGTATCGCCAATGGCGCCAAAGACGTCGCGCCGCCTGGATCGAAGCCAACCGCACACGCAGCCATCCTGATACCGAGGCGGAGCACCTCATCGAGTTCGCCAGGACGTGGGCACCGTACGGGGGCGCTGCCGAGGAGGAAATGCTTGTGCACTTCGACATGACAACGTCCCGGTTCATCGAGCGATTGTGGCAGGTGATCCCCGAATCGAACTGTGCCCAAAACGAGATACGTAATTTGGCGAACGCATACCCTCACCAACGGACCGGCGACCTAGAGCGCTGACCGTCCGACAGGTCGGAACCTGAGTGGAGATCGGGATAGGCAAAGCCGTCGACAGGTGCGACATGCGGAATCGCCACGACAGTCGCATTCTCGACAGCCCCTGACTGTTAAGGGAGGGTTCCAATGGCTGTGCGGGCCAACTCAGGGCTTGGTTGTCTCATCCTCATACACACGCGCTGACGAAGTTTAAATTCAGTTTAGGTGTGGTCGACACTGGGGTCGGATGGTCTGGGTCAAGCCGGAAAGCGAATCTCCTGCAACTGAATCTTCGGTGCTGCGTCTAGCCTCAATCTTGCATGCCTCTGACGTGTCGCTCTGATCGGTGTCGCGTTGGGTATTTCGGCGTGGATTCGGTGCTCGGCAACGAGCGCTCGCCCGACGCGGTCGGGTGGTCGTCGGGGTCCAGGGCCCCGAAAGTTGATCCCTTTCGTCTCGGTGGTCGGATTGGTGCTGTTCAGAGGGGGTCGGGGATCGCGTTGAGACGGGCCAATGCGGTGATCAGCAAGTCGATCCAGGGTGCGTGGGCGGACAGCCGCAGGTGCACTTTTCGCCCGTGACGGGCGATGCGGCCGGCGGTGGCGAACAGGCGTAGTCGTAGGCGTTTCGGCTCCCACCGCCTGGCTGTGTCGTCGGTGAGCGCGAGCGTCTGCATCCATGCGGTGACCTCGACGGCGAGGGCGACCAGGGCGAGCCAGATCCGATTCTGATCGAAACCGTGCAGCGGAAGATTCTCCAGGCCGGTGTCTTTCAGGATGCGGATCCGGTCTTCGCAGCGTGCCCGGCGCCGGTGCCGCAGTTCCAGATCGGACAATTGTCCACCTTCGGTGTTGGTGACGAACGCGGTCAACCGCAGCCCGTCACGGTCGGTGAAGCGCAGTTGTGCACCGGGGTGTGGGCGTTCCTTACGGACGATGACCCGCATCCCGTCGGGCCAGCCCGGCAGATCGAGCACCCCGATCACTTCCGTGATCCAGGCGCCGTCGCGGGGTTGCGCGTCCGCGTTGTGCGCGGGGATCCAAGCCTGTTCGGAAAGGGCGTCGATGGCGGTGACGATGGCGTCGGTCAGACCGAAGCCGATCGAGTACGACAACTTCTGTGTGGTCAGGTAGTCGATGAGGGCATGGGTGCCGCCGGCCGCGTCGGTGCGGAACAGTACCTTGCGTCCGATCCGTCCGCCTTTGGCGGTGAACGGCAACTGCCGCAACGACTGTCGGATGACCTCGATGTGGTCGGCGGCGGTGTTCGAGCCGGCGTAGCCCGGTCGCAGCATCATCGCCAACGGCTCTCCCGTGCCGTCCGGTCCGTGGTCCACGAACGCGCACAGCGGGTGGAAGCCGAACCCTCTCTTGTAGGTGGCGGCAGCGTTTTCCTTCTCCGAGTGCGCGGTCACCAGGGTGGCGTCGAGGTCGATGATCAGCGGATGTCCGGCGTCGATTTCATGGTCGGGAGCCTGTTCACCGGCGGCGCTCCAGGCGATCTGTCGGGCTGCCGAACGGGCGGAGTTGATTGCCGCCAACGCTTTCGGAGCGTCAGCGGCCAATGCGGCAATCAGTCTCGAGACGGTGGGATCGGACGCCACCCGGCGAAGACTGCGGGTTCTTCCCGCAGCAGCGCGATATCGGCCAGGCAGTCGCCGCCCAGGGCGAGTGCCATCGTCAGATCGGCGATGATCTTGCCCGGATCGTGGGAGGTCGTCGGTTTACGCCACGGCTCGAGCGCGCTCGACAACGCGGTGGTCAGACCGGACTTCTCTGCGGTGCGTAGCAACAACATCGCCCCGGCGTGCGACACGACACCGGTTCCGGCGGAGTCGACGGACAGCGACGGGTACCACGAAGTAGACTTGCCCACCAGAAAGGTGCTCCTCGAACGCAGTGAATATCGGCCCTCAGCAAGCCATATTCTCCCAGTTCAGAGCACCTTTCTTCATGATCAACACACGGCCCGGCCAAAATCGACGTGAAAGCTCGAGGCTAGAGGTCCTACATAGAGCACGTTTCCTGGGTCGGCTCCTGCTGATGTCTTCGGAATCACACTTCGCACTCGTGGCGAACAGCGCAACCGCGGTGGAGTGACGGCGATAGCTGCGGCGAGGGAGATCAGCACTGGCCCGCCGCATCAGACGATCTCCCGGGAAAGGGCGTCGAAGGAATGGAGGGCGGTGTGTTGGAAGGCAGGTACGAGCGCAGGGGCGATTGTCCGGGTGGTGGCTGTATTGGCGAGGCAGTTAATCCATCGGCGACGGCGGCTGCAACGACTCCCCACCCGTTCAGAGGAAGGACACGAATGGCCATCAGTATCGCCGGGCTCGTCGCGGCGATCAGTATCAGAACGGACGGATCCGCGGTGGCTGATTCTCGTGTGCGCTTCCCAACTGCGAAACTGGGTCATCGGGGAGGTTGACTCGCGATAGACCCACATCAATTGTGTTCTTCGAGACTGTCGCAACCGATCTCGTCTAAAATCTGCTTCACTCTTGCTTCGAACCCTTTGGTTGACATTCCAAAGTTGACGAAAATATCTTCCTCGGATGGACCCCCGTAGGGGGCCCATCTCCGCGCAAAGGTGAGTATGTCCTCGACTTCTCGACTGCGTTCAGGGAGTTGGGTACGTCGGCGCTCTGCCTCACGTCGTCTATCGCGCCATCGACGGTAACGACGGATCTCCATCTCAACTGGTGTTGTTCGCGCAATTTGTAGATCCGGTGTTTCCCCCTGGCGTCCCCCGGTTTCGGTTGCTGACATGGCATTCTCTGTTTCGAAGTGAAGACCTGTGTCTAGTCGACCAGGTGGCGGGGGGTTAATCGCAGGTTTCGGGGTTCGGATCGACCGAATGTGTTGGTAAGGACGGTGTGTGATGATGCTGTACGGCGAGTGCCGCCAGAACGGATGGGGAGTACACCCGGTCAAGGGTCGCAGCATCGCAGGGGACGAGCGGCCGCTGCTGGTGCCGTTGTATCGCGGCCAAAAGTAGTCGTCGGTACTCGGCGACATCGATGCCGAATTCGGACTGGATCGTTCCGGGTGTAGGTTCGCCGATCGGTGCCCAGAAGATCGCGAGATCGAGGACGTCGTCGAGATGAACGCGTGGCGCCATCATGGCCGCTTTCTGGCTTGTTGCCGGAGCCGTTATTGCACCCGTGGGTGGCGTGGTGATGTGCGGTTTGTTGCGCGCGATCTCTGCGTCATCGCCTCGCGGTCATTCTCGTGTGGAGCGCGACCGGATTTTGAGGATGATCAACTCGGAATCGTTCGCGTCGCTGAGTGTGCCGAGAAGAGTGAATGGCAGACTATCTGCCAGGGGCGCCTCGTGCGCGAGTGTTTGTGCATATCAATCCTGAGGGTCTGGGATCGTGAGCTGCTTCGCGGAGTGTCGAATGTGGTGCGGGCCAGTGCTGTTAGTTCGAGCGAGAGTGGTTCCGCCTGCTCGGCAGCTACCGATGGGCGACTCTGTCGTGTCGGATCTTTGGGCTGCGACCGATTCGCCGGCGAGATGGCCCGGATTGGTACTTAGGAACTGTGCGGTGACATCAGGGTCGACGATATGCGCGGTGCTCCATCGTTCGGTTGCGTACGTTTGTGCCGCAACCGCAAGAAGCGATCCGGCATTCGGCACGCGGCGGCGCAGGACGATCGACATGACTGTGATGACGGCATGGATCAGAAGGAATAGCACTGTGAACGGTCCTGCTGGTCGGAGATTGAAGATATTTCGGTAATAGTGTGTCGTGCGCGTGATTCGCACCGTGCTGGCGCGGCCCGTGGCACGACCGGGCACGTCAGGACCGCTGTTCCTGCTCCACGACCCAGGGTACGGCCGCGCCTCACCCGGCCGGTGACGGCGTCGCGATACCGCACGACGCCGCCGGGCGAGGGAGGGGAGCTACGCGGTGACTTTGTCCGTGGCCACGGGGTCGTCGTCGAAGGTCATTTCCGGTGCGGGCCGGCGGAAGCCCTTGGTCAGAACGGCCAGATAGACAACACCGATCGCCAACCATACGACGCCGATTTGGAGAGCGACGTCACCGAGCCTCGTGAGCAGATAGACGGAGACGGCGCCGCCGATGACCGGCATCACCAGGTACGAGAAGCGGTTGAGGGTGCGACCGTGTCTGTGCTCTCGGACCAGGTGGGCGATCACGCAGACGTTGACCACGGCGAAGCCGAGAAACGCGCCGAAGTTGATGAACGAGGTGGCTGTGGTCAGGTCGAGTTTCATGGCGATGACACCGGCGGCCGCGGTCAACAGCAGGTTGTTGACCGGGGTGCCGGTCTTCGCCGACAGCTTGCCGAAGACGGCCTTGGGCAGTACGCCGTCGCGTCCCATGACGTACATGAGGCGGGCGGCGGACGCCTGCAGGGCGATGCAGGAGGCAATGGATCCGGCGATGGTGACGAAGTTGATGATCTCGGCGTACGTCTCGCCGCCGACCTGGACCTTCAGATGGTAGGCGGCAGCGTCGACGTCGGCGAACAGCGCGCCCGGGTGGACGAGTTGCATCACGAAGGACAGCACGAAGAAGATCGCGCCGGCGGCGATGACGCACCCGACGATGCCTCTGCCGATCGTCCTCGCCCCGCCCCTGGCCTCCTCGCCGAGTGTGGAGAGGGCGTCGAAGCCGAGGAAGGAGTACGCGGCGATGGCGGCGGCCGCAGTGACCGCGCCGATCGAAGTGCCGGAGTTCCACAGGGCGTCCGTGGCGGGCGCGGAGGAGCCGTGTTTGCCGAGGAAGACGACACACAGGGTGGCGAAGAGGACCAGCGACCCCAGAGCGATGAACATCAGGACCTTGTTGACGCGGTCCGCGAGTTTCATGCCGAAGACGTTGATGGCGGTGGTGATGCCCACCGAGACGATCAGCCAGACCCACTTGGGTATGTCAGGGAACTGGGCGTTGAAGTAGATCGCCGTGATCAGCCAGCCGACCATCGGGATGAAGAAGTAGTCGAGCAGCATCGCCCAGCCGGACAGGAAACCGATGCGGCTGTCGAGCATCGTGCGGGCGTAGGTGTAGACCGACCCGGAACCGGGCACGGCGCGCGCCATCTTTGCGTAACTCAGCCCGGTGAGCACCATCGCGAGGGTGGCGACGGCAAACGCCGTCGGGGCCACGCCGCCGCTGGTGGCGGCGACCACGCCGAAGATCGTGACGACGATGCCGGGGGAGATGTAGGCCAGGCCGAACAGGATGACGGAGAAGAGGCTCAGGTCGCCTTTCAGTCTCATGGTGTTCCCAGTTGTCTCGCTGTTCATCGTGGTGGCTCCTCGGTGGTGTGGGCGGCGTTCCAGGTGGCGGGGTCGATACGGCCCCCGTACAGCGGGAGTTCGAGGGGCGCGTCACCGGGGCGGAACTGGTCCCAGACGCGGTTGAGGCCGGCGGTGCCGTAGCGGCGGACGTTGCTGACCTCGTCGAGGTCGATCACGTCGGTGAGGGTGGAGTCGCCGGCATCGACGGTTTCGGCGCGCACCGTGCCCTGTGGATCGACGACGAGGCTGCGGCCGATCCCGGACGGGGCGGCGGAGTTGACGCTGGCGACGAAGACCTGGTTGGTGATGGCGTTGGCGCGGCTGAGGACGATTTCCTGCGCGCGGTCGCTCGTCGGGGTGCGGACCACGTTGACGATCAACTCTGCGCCCATCCAGGCCAGATGGCGGGAGACCTCCGGGAACCAGGTGTCGTAGCAGATGGACAGTCCGATACGGCCGACCCCGGCGAGGTCGACGACCTCGAACCGGTTGCCGGGTGCGGTCGTCTCGTAGGGGCGCCACGGGCAGATCTTGCGGTACGCGGCGAGGCGTTCGCCCTGCGGCGAGTAGACGGCTGCCGTGTTGTGGATGCGACCGTCGGCGCCGCGTTCGTAGACGCTGCCGGGTACCAGCCAGATGCCCAGGTCGCCCGCGAGTTCGGCGAGGGCAGCGTCCCGTTTGTCGTCGAGCGGCTCGGCGGCCTTCTCCGGCGCGGCCGGAACGCCTGGGGCGCTCTCGCCGAGGTGTAGCTCGGGGTAGACGACGAGGGCGCCTGGTGCGCGCAGCTTCACGCGCCGCTCGACGTCGGAGGTGAAGCCGGCGAGGTCGTCGGCCGGGCGGCCGGGCGCCTGGGCGAGGATCAGGGGCAGGGGGCGGGTCATGCGGGGAACACCAGCCAATCGAAGGTAGGGCTCTGGAGGGAGCAGTTGATGGTGGTTCAGGCGCCGGCGGCGTGGGCCGGGCGGCCGGGGTGAGACAAGCGTGGGCCTCGTCACATATAATTTCAAATACTTTCTAGGGCTGACTTGCATGCCTTTGAGGCATGCAAGGGTCATGTCTCCTCCGTCTTCCGAGAGGCCACTACCAATGGAACTACGGGTGCTGCGCTACTTCCTGACCATCGTGGAGACCGGTTCCGTCACCAAGGCCGCCGAGGAGGTCCGCGTCGCCCAGCCCTCGCTGTCGCGCCAACTGCGCGGCCTGGAGGCGTCGTTGGGCATGACGCTCTTCGACCGCGGCGGCAGACAGCTGATCCTGACCGCCGCCGGCCGGCGCTTCCTTCCGTTGGCCCGAGATCTGGTCGCCCGAGCGGACGCCGCCGAGGCCGCAGTCGGAGCGCTTGCTTCCGGTCGCGCCATGCGGATCACCGTGGCGGCGCCGCCCACCACCATCACGGACGTGATCGCACCGTTCCTGGCCACCTGGGGACCGGAGGATCCGCTCGTCACGGTGCAGGCGGAGAGCCCGGCCCGCGCGTACCAGGCCCTGGGGAGGGGCGCCGACGTAGCCATTTCCACGGCGCCTCCGAGGCGCCGTTTCGCCGGGCTGCCCGTGGCGCGGCTACCGCTGTGGGCCTATGTGCGGGCCGACCACGCCTGGGCGAACCGGGACGGCGTCACGATCGGGGAACTCGCCGCGGCGCCCCTCATCGTCCTCACCCCGGCGCACGGCACCCGACGCGTCCTGGACCATGCCGTGCAGGACGCCGACGCCTCGTACGACATCGTGCTCGAATGCGACACTCCGCACGTCGCCCAGGCCATGGCGGCGTCGGGCCACGGAATTGCGGTGGTCTCCGACGATCCCCGCTTCGACCTGCACCCGCTGCTCATCCTCGACGGCGCGGGCGAGCCGCTGCAGATCCATCTGCACGCCGCGTGGGACGCCAGCCACTATGCGCTGCGCAGCATCGAGGCCTTCGCCACGGGGCTGTCGCGCTTCTGCGTCGAGCAGTACGGGCCTCAGGTCACCGCCCGCGGATGAGCTGGACGTATACCTGGCGGGCAGCCTGATCAGACCGGACAGGCATTGGACGGCGGCCCCGGCGGGCCCCAGGATGCGGCGATATCCGTATCTGCTGCCGGCCCGAGAGGACACACACCATGCCAAGACCCTTCTATGCCCGAGGGCTGAGCCGTGCCATCGTCGTTACCGTCGCACTCGCGGCGCTGTGCACCGTCACGCCACCGACGATCGCGGCGCCCGCCGAAGCCGTGCCCGTACCGGGCGATCCGCTCACCGGAAGCGGTGCGGTGAACCGGACCGAACTCACCGCCGGCCAACTCACCGAGGGCGCCGCCACGGACACGGTCCCCGACGGCGCCTTCGCACTGCCCGCCCAGGCAGCACCACCCACCCACAGCTTCGAAGGCACCCTCACCCTCAATGGTCTCTCCACCACCGGCGGCTTCCGCGTACTGAAGGACCCGCACGGATACGCAGACACGGCGGCCACCCGGCACCTGCCACCGGTCGACATCGCCCTCGTGCAGAACGGCAGCCACCTCGTCCCGGCCAAGCGCGGGTTGCAGTACACGGGGAACCAGGCGTGGAACCTGGCGGTGGGTCCCGGCCGCGCGTGGAACGAGGACGGCGACGGCGAACGCACCCGCGCCTCACTGCCGTTCGCGCTCGTCGAGCGCAACGCGAACTGCGTGCACAACGGCACCCTGATGTTCCTCTTCGACGCCACATCGGTCTCCGAAATCCGCTACCAGATCACCACGGAGACCTGCGAATACTTCCAGATCGACATGTGGGGCCAGGTACCGGCCGACTACCGGCCCGGCCCCGTCGACGGCGCCGAGAACCTGCGCGACGCGTACGCCGCCGAGGTCGGGGACCGGCTCCCGACCAAGCCCGTCTCGGCGCTGGCCACCGACTACCCGGACAGTGGGGTGGACGTAGCGAAGTTCAGCGCCGGCATCACGCCGTCCGCACTGAGCACCTTCGGCTTCTACTTCGGCGGAGTGCACTATGTGGGCAACTGTCGGACCCGGCAAGGGGAGTACCCGTTCTGCGGCCAGATGCTGTTGCCTTCGTACTCGACCGCGAAGTCGGCGTTCGCGGGAACAGCCATGCTGCGTCTGGCGAAGCGCTACGGCCCCGCCGTGGCCCAGGAGAGGCTCTCCGACCGAATCCCCGAGACCGCCGGCAACACCGCCTGGAGCGGCATCACCCTCGACCAGACTCTCGACATGGCCACCGGGAACTACACCTCGCACGGCTACGAGACCGACGAAGCGGGCCCCACCATGGCGGACTTCTTCGCAGCCGAGCCCTACGCCGACAAGATGCGACTCGCCCTGTCCTTCCCGCGTAAGTCCGGCCCCGGCAGCCAGTGGGTCTACCACACCTCGGACACCTTCCTCGCCACCCGCGCGATGAACAACTACCTGCAGGACAAGGCCGGTTCGGACACCGACATCTTCGACATGCTCCGTGACGACGTGCTCGAACCCGTCGGCGTCGGGCCCGACTCGCTCGTCTCCTCCCGCACCGACAACAGCCCCGGCGGAGAACCCTTCGGCGGGTACGGCATGTTCTGGACGCAGGACTCCGTCGCCCGGTTCGCCAAGTTCCTCAACAACGACCACGGCGCCGTCAACGGCACGCAGATACTCGACCCGGCACTGCTCACGGCCACCATGCAACGCGACCCGGAGGACCGGGGCATGACCACCACCGGCGCCAAGCCCATGAAGTACCAGAACGGCTTCTGGGGCCAGGAGTTCACCTCCGCCGACAACCCCGCCTACACCAGCCCCTTCTACGTACCGTTCATGTCGGGGTACGGCGGCATCACGGTCGCGATGATGCCGAACGGCGCCACCTACTACTACTTCAGCGACAACAACGAGTTCAGTTGGAGCTCCGCCGTCGCCGAGGCCGCCAAGCTCGCGCCCATGCCCGGCGCGGCAGTTGGTGCGAGATAGACCCAGCGAACGTACCCTTATCGGCCTGGGATGCGCTTCGCCTGACTATGGCCGTTGATGGGGTTCCCCACCCGAACCCCTTCCAGGTTCGATCGGAGACTTCATCCAACGGCGCGCTCGTGGTCGGCACCACCGCCGACGACGAGGTCGTCGCGCAGGTCTGACCTGCGGTGAAGGTGACATGTATCTGTGTGCGATTAAGGATGAGTATTCGAAGAAGGTTCTGGGGTGGGCGGTGGCGGATCACATGCGCACCGAACTGGTCCTCGAAGCGCTGAACATGGCTGTCGACGAACGTGGCGGAGACGTCGCAGGCACAATCATGCGCTCGGACGGGGGAAGTCAGTATACCGCCGAGATCATGAAGCAGGCGTGCGCACGGTACGGGTTGCGGCGTTCGATGGGCGCGACCGGCATCAGGTCATGCTCGAAGCGCCTGGCGTTGCGCCGGTGTGGTGGTCGCGGGTGGCTCCGCTGATCGTGGAGACGATGACCGCGCGCTGCGCCGAGTGGGTTCGCTGGTTCAATGCGGACCGGTTGCATTCGTCGAACGATCGGGTCTGGTGCGGGTTGGTTCGACATCCCTCCACTTCGTGGATGCTTCCCCGCCGTGGAGGGATGTCCTCACACTGGAGGCGTTCTCGATACGAGAAGTTTCGCAGCGACGTCATCGCCGTCGAGGATTATTTGTGCGGATGGGTGAAAGCGCGACGACGGCGTCAAGACAGGTGGCGCCTCGACCTCGAACTCAGGCGAGCCCCCGAACTGAAAGAAGCCGCCAACCGATCAAACCGCTGCGAGAATTTGAGGGGACAAGTCGCGCAGTCGCCGATCTCTCAGTAGGACAATCCGAATGAGCGCGAACCACTGCCTAAGCATCGTTGATGATCTGTACTCAAATCAGATCGTCGAATACTCGATCGACTCGCGCGATGTTACCGAACCTCGTGGCGCGATCGACCGTCTGCGGACCTCATTGATCACGCTGCCGAACGAAACCGACCGCTCGGCACATTGCGTGTCGTTAGTAGGCACCAAAAAGTTCCTAATTGTCACCCAACTGTGACGGACTTAACGTCTTCGGTGACTCGATTTCCAACCGTAAGGCGGTCAGATGCAGACGAACTATGCCGAAGAAGATGTGTTGAAAGATACAGACGATCTACTGTTTTCGTCTCTTCGAATCAATACCACGACGGTCCGTAACAGGTTTCTTCTTCCTGCCATGCAGCGTGGCTCGCGTGGGTACAAGCCAACTGTGGGCATGGCGGATACGCTGCGCTCGACCGCTGAACGGGGCCCGGGAATAATCATTTCCGAGGGGGCCGCACCTGACCATCCGGCGGGGTACTGGCAGCCGGCGTTCAGCATTCTCGGCCGTGACACCATCAAGGAATGGGGACATGTCGTCCGTGAGGTCCTCAGTACCGGCGACGTAGTCTTGTTGATGCAGCTGTGGCATCCAGGTGCCCTGCGACTGGTTGTCGACGGTATTGAGAATCCACATCCGGACCATCCTGCATGGAGCCCATCAGGGTTGATCCAGGAGGGCCGTACCAACGGTGTTGCAATGTCGAAGCAGGACCTTGAGGATACCAAAAATGCATATGTCGAGAGTGCTCTTATCGCCCAGCGTCTCGGCGCACACGGGATTGAATTGCATTGCGCTCATGGCTACCTGTTGGATCTATTTTTGTGGCATGAAACGAATAGGCGAACCGATGAATACGGCGGTGAAACCCTAGCCGACCGCGCCGCATATCCTGCTGAAATAGTTTCGGCAATCCGTGCTGCGACGGGCCCTCAATTCATAATTTCAGTGCGTTTCTCGCAGTGGAAGGAGGTGGATTACGGAGCCAAAATCGCGGCGCATCCTGACGAACTGGGACCGTTTCTGGAACGTTTGCAGCAAGCGGGAGCCGACGTCTTTCATGTGTCGGCTCGCAGATTCGACGCTGTCGCCTGGCCGGAACTCGACTCTAGACGGAGTGTCGCTTCCTGGGTGAAGACAATGACAGATCGCCCGGTCATGACGATCGGCAGCGTCGGGTTGTCCACCGATCTCGCGAGTGATGTCTTCGACAACCAAGACCCCGTACTGCAGGTGGAGGATGACATCATCCGTGTACGGCGCGGTTTGGAGGCCGGCGACTTCGACATGATCGGGGTTGGTAGGGCGCAGATTTCGAATCCGGACTTCGTCGAGCGCGTACGCAGGGCAGACTATTCGAATTTACGAGACTTTCGAAAATATCGCGATTTGGCCGAGGCATACGAAAGCTACTCGCATGAGGGGCAACTCGTGGACCAGTCGCGGAAGAAGGATTAATCGATGAGCCTAATATGTGAATATTGTCAAACCCTAGGAGTTTTATTGTGACAACCGGGACGCCGAAGTACTGGTGGATGGAAGGGCTTTTCAATCCCCCGCCCCGACCTACTGGTTTCTCGACAACTGATCGAGATGAATTCGATGTAATCATTGTCGGTGCCGGAATGGCGGGAATGTGTGCTGCAATTTTGGCTCACGATCGTGGTGCCGAGGTCCTTCTATTGGAGGCATCAGATGAAGTCGGCGGTACAACTTACAAGTCCGGCGGGGCGATGTGGATTCCAGACAACTCACTTATGCACGTCTTAGGAATTCGCGACGATCGAGATAGCGTCTTGCGCTACGTTGTCCAGGTCGCGCATCCCGACCAGTACGACGCCGATGCCGAATACTACGGCGCAGAAGAGTGGCAGTGGGAAACAATAGGCGCGTTTTACGATAACGCCGCGAAAGCGATTGATGCGCTGGTTGCGGCAGGTGCCTTCCGGGTCACCACCTGGCCATCCTTTACGGAACGGTACCCAGCCATTGTCAGCTATCACCCGGAATTGGATAACTCTATTCAAGGATTTTTACGGCATCTAGGACCAGCGCGAGAGGACGGCTCCGCTGCACCTGGAGCAGATTTGGTCGATCAACTGGGGGTAGCCGTTAGAAGCCGGGGTATCGAGGTGCGCACAGATCATCGTGTGCAGCGGCTGCTGCAAGATGAAACTGGTGCAGCCGTCGGAGTTGGGGGGACGTGGGGTGATCCCATCTACGCGAGACGAGGGGTGGTTTTCGCTAGCGGTGGCTTTGCACATAACGCGGATTTGATCGATGAATACTGGCGCGGGCCGCTTTACAGCAGTTGCGCAGTTGCCACCGCACAGGGTGATTTCATCCCTATCGCGCGCGAGGCCGGAGCTGAACTCGCTCACATGCAGAATGGCTGGCTGTACGAGGACATCTTGGAAAAGGCTGCCATGAATCGCGTGAACGAGGATAAAGGTATTCCCGTTCCGCCCGGAGACAGCATGATTTATGTCGATCGCAATGGTAACAGGGTCGTCAACGAGAAGCTTGTGTACCAGGACCGAAACCGCGTCATATGGGACCGCGACAAGAACGGCGACTATCCGAACAGGGTTCTCTTTATGGTTTACGACGATTACGTCGCCCACGACACCAAGCCGACCCTGTTCTGGGATACGTTTCGCACCCCTAAACCTTACATTATCGAAGGTCAGACATGGGAGGAGATCACCGAGCGCATCGAGGCGCGCTTGAAGAGTCTCACCTCTGTCATCGGTGATTTCGAATTGGCACCTGGCTTCGCCGAGCAACTGGAGCAGACGGTCGACAGATTCAACGGCTTCGCCCGCGCGGGTGTCGACGAAGATTTCCACCGTTGCGAGAACATGTCCGAATACGACTGGCATGGCATCCCGAGGCCAGGTAACGAAAAAAATCCGGGAATGTTTCCATTCGCCGAGACCGGGCCATATTACTGCGTGCTGATCTGCGGGATGGTGTTGGACACCAACGGAGGGCCCAAGACGAATTCGAACAGCCAAGTCTTGCGTTCGGACGGGTCCGTCATTCCAGGGTTGTATGGGGCCGGAAACTGTGTTGCATCAATAGCCGGTGATGGCTACTTATCTTTAGGGAGCACACTCGGGCCCGCCGCCACATTTGCGTACCTCGCCGCCGAAAGTGTAGTGCAGGAGGCACCGCGCGATACTGAAGCTGCTCGTGCGCGGTACACTGCAGATACGTTGACGACCAGCCAAAACAGCTAGATAGTCACTCGAATTCAGCAGCTACGGTCAGCGTTGCGTGTTAGCATGAATCGATACTGACACGCGACGTTGGCCCATAGTTCCTCCAATCGAGACAGTCTCGTGCGGGACCAAAATCGCCCGAGAGGTCGCGTCGGTCTAAAGGGAGTAACCTATGGGCGCGGATTATGAATCGCACCGGCTTTCCGCAGTAGATCGGATGATGACAAGGATTCGTGAAATTCTCCAACAAGCACCTGCGGTAACCGACGAATCCGAGGAAATATTCGGATTCGTAGCGGCGCTACTTGTCGAATATTCTTGGAATCGCAGTGCGCCGGTTGTGGGCATCGTAGGTCACGTTGGCAATTACTGGAGAAACTGGCTCTTAGTCATATTACGTGTCGGACCATTGCGTCCGTCGATGATTCAGCGGCTACTGGACGCAATGGACCCGTCACACCCGTTGTCGCAGAAAATACTTACTCACAATCTTCGGATGCTCGAACGCGATGGACTACTAAGCCGGACCGTGGTCGCCGACGCGCGGAAGCACGTGGTGTATGACCTCACGCCACTAGGTCGGAGTCTGTCCGACCTAGTGATGAACCTGATCGAGTGGGGATATGCGCGATCAGACCAAATCAATTGCGCACGTGCAGAATACGATGCAGCTAACCACGATGGCGGCGCAGGCGAAGTGTGAGCGTCATCCACCCCGGCCTCCACGGGTTATCCGCTTCTGGTTCTTGGCGAGTAGACCATCGAGGCGCCGGGTATCGGCAATCATGTCGCGACGCATCAACACCGCATAGCGGGCGTAGAAACCCTGCACGACCCTTCGAGAGTTCCTGCGACGCACGCCACAACGACCAGGGCTCCAACTAGGGGATCCCTTCAGTTACAGTCCGTGCGTGAGGCGTTATCGCTGGCTGTGGAATGCGTGTGTGGTCGCGAGCGCCGTTGCAGTCCCTATGGGTGTTTTGTTGGGAGACGCTTACGACAACGCTGTCCTCGGTGCGACGGTCACCGTCCTGCTAGGTGCTGCGGTGATCTTTGGAGTGGTTACTATTCGGGGCGGCATGCACACCTCCGTCGACGAGGAATCGCCCCAGTGGTGCTCGTGCGGACCCGAATCGTAAGGGCCATTCCTGAAGTAGGCGTGTGACGGAGCAGACAGTCAAAGCTTTATCCTAAATGGTCGCTGTGGCGGCTCGCCGCGGATAGGCCGGCCGCGCACCGATTCCGGGCTCACCGTGGTTGGTGCGGAGGCCCCGCCGTTCGCCTGCCGCAGCCTTGGGCGACTGGCGGCAGTGAGATCTCACCAGCGGTGCGTCACGGTTCAGCAGGTGGGGTCTCTTGCTGTCAGCCATCGATTGGTTCGGAGATCGGCACCGGCCTGAGGCAGCCCCGGATAGCGCATTCATACAGGTCGGTCTCCCTGAGTAGACCTTCGAGGCTGGCGTAGATGTCTTGCCGCACGTCACACGGTCCGTATCGATTGGATCCACTCGCCTCCCATGACCCAATCCCGAGCTGAACACGCAGAATCCCATGCTTGCGGGCATAGCACGGCACGTTGCCTTGGCCGTAGGTTGTGCGGAAAGGCTCCGCTGCGTCGTGAGTTCGGAGAGTTCGAGGAGGCTGATCGGTCAAGGAGGCGGTCATTTCTCTGAGCGCATATGCCTCGCACGGAGCGGATAGCTGTTCGGGGTGTCTGCCCCACATACGCTATGCAAATGTCCTCCTATGCGAGGCGAGGTGCAGATACCAACGCGACGACGGTGTCGGGCACATCCACGATCGGATGCCGATGGGCGTGGACCCGGGAAACTGGCCCTCTGGCTCGACCTAACCAACACCGACGTCGACTACGCCTAGCCCGCTCCGTGATGGCGCCCGGCACCCGGAAGCCTTGGCCACCTGACCGGTGTCCAAGACCGTCAACAACGTCCGGATCGATGGCAAAGACCTCGTGAAGCCGACCGCAAGCCGAGGACGACCTGGTAACCACGGTGTGACCCTCGTGGAGTCTCGGCGGAGACCCACTTCGGAACCGCCAGGCGCCGTCGAAGAGGCTGACGATGGCACGGTGCCACAGAAGGGGAAATGCCGTCTCACCTCGACCGGATACGACCCACCTTGCGTAGCGTCCCCGGATCAGTACCTGAGGCGGCCCTGGACGCCCGCGGTTCGGCGGTCTCGATCATGCATCTCACACATGGTTCGCTAGAACTTCGTGCTATTGCCCACGTCACTCCCAGCAACGAAGCTTGCAACGTGCCTCGCTCGACTCCGGCTCATGCTGACCCCGTCAAGCTGCACCGCATGGACAAAGATTCGCGATCTACAACCGGAGGAAGATGTGACCCAAATTGTCATCAGTGGAGCCTCGGGCGATTTGGCTCGCCGCGTGACGCAAGGGCTCCTCGAAAGAGCTCCTCTGTGCAACCTGACACTTGTGACTCGATCGCCCGAGGCAATCGAAGCAGGCGGCCCGAACGTCAGCGTGCGGAAGGGCGATTACGAGAAGCCCGAGCTATTGGACGAGGCGTACCACGGCGGAGACATCCTGTTTCTCATCAGTGGGCTCAATCTCGGGCGGCGGACAACCGAACACCGTAATGCGATCCGCGCCGCAGAGAAGGCGGGGATACGCCACATCGTCTACACATCGGTCGGCGGAGTACAACCCGGCAACCCGGCGCTCTCAGCCATCGACCATTACCAGACCGAGCTCGATCTCCGAGCGAGCGGACTGTCGTACACGATCCTGCGCAATGCGCTCTACGCGGAGATCGTCAGTGCGATCTGGCTGGCACCTGCCGCACGCGACGGCGTACTCGAAATGGCCACCGGCCACGGTTCCTTAGCGCCCGTCTCCAAGGTGGACGTCGCGCGCTGTGCGACCGCAATCCTCGCCGACCCCGCCGACCACGATGGCGCTGTCTACGAGATCACCGGTCCTGAACTGTTGAGCATGGACGACATTGTCCGACTTGGTTCCGAGGTCTTCGGCACAGAGATCGCCTACAAGCCGGTATCGGAGGAGGAACGGCTGCAGTTCTTCGACTCGGTCGGTCTCCCGCGGACGTACGACCCGAACATGCCCCCCAGCGCCGAAGGCCACATGTGGGCCAGCGACGAGCTGGTGTCGGCCGATCTGGCGGTGGCCCAGGGCTACCAAGCACTGCTGTCCGGACATGTCGAGCAGATCACGGGGGAGGCGCCCGCGCCGTTGCGATCCGTCCTCGAAAAGGTAAAGGACACCCCGTACGACCGAATCGGTTCGGCGTCCTGACCGCTCGCACCCCGAGCGGAACCACATATCACGTCAGTGCGTTCAGAAAGAGAGTAATAGCGCCATGAGTGTCGACCATGCGGTCCAGCAAGGCCCCGGAGCAGCGTCCGTCGGTGACGTTCCTTCCTACCCCGACGTGCCGACCTACCTGAACATCCTAGGTAGCCTCCATATCTGGGAAGGCGACGGGTGGAAGAAAGAATCGATGTCGTGGAAGACCGGCGCGTACATCGCGTCGAATCTCAGCGGCATCCCCGAGTTCACCTTCAGTGGACCCAACGCGCGGGCCTTGCTCTCACGGCTCAGTATTAACAACGTCGACAAATGGCCCATCGGCAAGTCCAAGCACCTCGTCATGCTCGACGAAAACGGATACATCGCCAATCACGGTCTCACAGTGCGCGACAGCGAGGACTCGTATCGCCATTTCGCGGCGATGCCCTGGGCCCCCTTCAAGGCCCCGTCGCTGGGACTAGACGTAGAAATCGGTATGCGGGACATCTTCATCTTTCAGGTGGCGGGCCCGAAGTCGCTGCAGATACTCGAACGCCTCACGGGTGAATCATTGCGCTCCCTGCAATTCCTGGGCATTCGGCGAATCCAGGTACCCGGAATCGATGCCACGGTGGAAATCGAACTGTCGCGAATCGGAATGTCGGGGACCCTCGCTTACGAGGTGCGTGGCCCCCTCGAACACGGACCAGCGGTGTTCGACGCCGTGTACCGGGCGGGCGAGGATTTCGACATCACGCGCCTGGGATGGCGGACCTACGTCGTGAATCACACCGAGGGTGGCTTCCCTCAGCAGGGTTGTACCTTCCTCCCTGCTGCTTTCGCCGACCCGGAATTCGTCTCTCATCCCCTCTTCGGAGCTGCTCTGCCGCCCAAACAGGTGAGCGGCCAATTGAGTGGGAGCGCAAATCCCACCGACATCACGGCGCGACTCCGCACCCCCTTCGAAGTCAACTGGGGCTGGATGGCGAAGTTCGACCACGACTTCCTGGGCCGGGAAGCCCTCGAGGCGGAGGCTGCCGCACCGCGCCGCAAGACGGTGGTCCTCAGGTGGAACAAGGAAGACGTACTCGACGTGTTCGCGTCGCAGTTCGAGCCCGGGGAGGAATACCGGCACTTCGAGTTCCCGACGACGCCGCAATCACCAGCGGGCGACCATGCGGACATCGTCACCAAGGACGGCAAGCAGGTGGGTATATCATCGCTGGCCGTCTACTCCTACTACTTCCGCGAGATGATCTCCCATTCCACCATCGACATTGAACTCGCCGAGATCGGCACTGAAGTCGTCCTGCACTGGGGCAACCACGGCGAACGAATCAAGCAGATTCGCGCGACGGTGGAGCGGTTCCCCTACCTCGACCTCCCGGCGAACAAGGATGTCGATCTGGAGTCGTTTCCGTCAGGAGTCGTCGCGCACTGAGTGCATGACCGACTCCGACCTACTCGTCCCGTCACACGATCCTGGCGGCGACGACCACTTCACACGAAAGGACAACAGCACGATGTCACGAACCAGTCGCGACGTGGTCGACCTCGGCACTTTGATCGTGCAAGGCGACGACCGTCAGGGAATCGTCGCGGCGGTCTCGTCCTTGCTCGCGAAATACGGCGCGAACATTGTCTCACTGGACCAGCACTCGACCGACCCTGCCGGCGGCAGATTCTTCCAACGCACGACGTTCCACTTGGAGGACCTACCGGCACAGATTCCGTCCCTGTCCGACGAACTCGACAACGTTCTAGGCATGTTGGGACAGTCGTACAGGTTGACTGAAGCTCGCAAGCCGAAGCGCGTCGCCATCATGGTGTCCAAAACGGATCATTGCCTCCTCGACCTCCTATGGCGGCAGCGTCGTGGCGAAATCCACATGAACGTGGGGATGGTCATCGCGAACCATCCCGATCTCGGGGACGACGTTCGCGGATTCGGCATTCCGTTCATCCACATCCCCGTAAACCGGGCGTCACGGGCACAGGCGGAGGCGGAGCAGTTGAAGCTTCTCACCGACAACGTCGATCTCGTTGTCCTCGCTCGCTACATGCAGATTCTGTCCGGTGATTTCTTACAACAGGTGGGAGTGCCGGTAATCAACATTCATCACTCATTCCTGCCCGCTTTCATCGGTGCGGGGCCGTATCAGAAGGCGAAAGATCGAGGCGTCAAACTGATCGGCGCCACGGCCCACTACGTGACCGAGGACCTCGACGAAGGGCCGATCATCGAGCAGGACGTCGTGCGGGTCTCGCACGTGGAGACTGCAGCTGAGCTGCAACGAAGAGGTGCGGACGTTGAGCGCCAGGTGCTTTCTCGCGCCGTTGCCTGGCACTGCGAGGACCGGGTAATCAGAGACGGGAACCAGACCGTTGTCTTCTGATTCTCGTCTAACCACGGTAGGAGAGGGAGTCGGCATGTCGGCCCGATTGCTGAACGGCCGCGAGGTGTCGCGAGTCATGCGCGAAAAGCTTGGGACCCAGGCACAGCAATACTCGAGGGACTTCGGTCGGCGCCCGGTTCTGGCGACGGTACTGGTCGGCGACGACCCCGCCTCGCACACCTACGTGCGTATGAAAGCCGCTGCCTGCACCGAGGTCGGTATCGAATCGCGCCGAGTGCATCTCGACGCGGGGTTGAGCACGAATGCTGTCTGCGCGGAAGTTCGGGCGCTGTCTGAAGACCCCAATGTAGATGGGATTCTTCTGCAGCACCCGGTGCCACCCGGAGTGGACGAACGCGCTGCGTTCGACGCCATCGATCCGGCGAAGGATGTCGACGGTGTCACCCGAGACTCGTTCGCGGCCATGGCATTGGGAACCGCGGGCTTCGAATCCGCAACCCCCGGCGGCATCATGAGATTGCTCGATTCGTACGCCATTGCACTCAGTGGGCGGCACGCAGTCGTGATAGGTCGCAGCCCGATCCTCGGCAGACCGATGGGAATGCTTCTGCTGGCTCGTGACGCGACGGTAACCTACTGTCACTCACGCACTGCGGATCTGAGCTCCCACGTCGAGTCGGCCGACCTAGTCGTGGCGGCGGTGGGGTCCCCCGGACTGGTCCGAGGCGAGTGGATCAAACCAGGTGCTGTCGTGATCGACGCAGGCTACGCGGACAACAAAGGTGACGTCGACTTCGACTCGGCGTCTCGCAAGGCGTCATACATCACGCCTGTGCCAGGGGGCGTCGGCCCGATGACCATCACCACGCTGTTGGAGCAGACAGTCCGCGCCGCGCGAGAGCGCTCCATGAGCTGATCGATTTGTCCGGGTGTTCTCGTGCAGCGAGACGACTGCCGGAACGGAAATCCTCGTTCTTGCGCCGACCTGTACGCGCCTTGCCGATTCTGGTTGTCGTCGTCGTTGTCATGCGGCAGCGCGAGAACCGCCCACTGCAAAACGCTGTCCACGTCAGTGCGGTAGGTCGGCTTGTTCAAGAATCGAGGTCATCGCTTACTCAGGCCAATCCGGCGCCGGCGCGTTCCGAACGGGACCACACAACTGAGATGGACGCCTCGGCTCGTGGGATCGGCGATATCCTGGGGGAACATCGTCGAGAGGTGAGCAATGTGGCGTTCGTTGGCCGTGCCTCGAGCGGGATGAATCGATGTAATCGATGACTGATGTCGATCCGTTCGCGACGCAGCGCGACGTGGCCGGTTCGGTCACGGCGGAGCTGGCTGCTGCCGGATTCGAGGACGCCCAAGAGATCGGCAGCGGAGGGTTCGGCGTCGTCTACCGCTGCACGCAGGCTGCGCTCGACCGCACCGTAGCGGTGAAGGTCCTCACCGTGGACCTCGACGAGGAGAATCAGGCACGGTTCCTGCGCGAACAGCGCGCGGCAGGAAGGTTGACCGGACACCCCAATATCGTCAACGTTCTCCACGCCGGTGTGACCGACAACGGTCGCCCCTTCATAGTGATGCCGTACTACCCCCAGGATTCTCTCGATGCGCAAATCCGACGTCGCGGACCGCTTCCACTGGACGAAGCGCTGCGGCTCGGAGTGAAAGTAGCGGGCGCCCTGGAGACCGCGCACCAACTGGGAATCCTTCATCGCGATGTCAAGCCCGGGAACATCCTGTTCACCGACTACGGTGAGCCGGCGCTGGCAGATTTTGGGATCGCCCACATCTCTGGCGGGTTCGAGACCACTGCGGGCATTGTGACGGGTTCACCGGCGTTCACCGCCCCCGAGGTCGTGGCCGGCCAACCAGCTAGTCCGGCCGCCGACGTCTACGGTCTCGGTGCGACACTGTTCGCCGCGATGACCGGGCACGCAGCGTTCGAGCGCCGGAGCGGAGAGCAATTGGTCGCCCAGTTTCTCAGGATCACCACAGAACCCGTCCCGGATCCCTGCGAGCACGGCGTTCCGCACGATGTCGGTGCGATTATTGAAGTTGCCATGTCCGCAGACCCGGGGCGTCGTCCGTCCGTCGCGGAACTGGGTCAGCTCGAGACTTCCCAGCTTCACCACGGGTTCGCGGTCGACAAAATGGCCCTGCGCACCGAAACGGGAGTGACACAAGAACATGAAAGTAGCCCGCCGATACGCACACATTTACCCGCGGCAACAGATACGTTAGCCGGACGCCGGGGGTCCCCCACAGGTCGTCTGCCCCTGGAGTTGACCAGCTTCGTTGACCGCCGCACCGAACTAGCAGAGGCGAAGAACGCGCTGTCGACCTCGCGACTGGTGACGTTGACTGGGATCGGTGGGGTCGGCAAGACCCGGCTGGCGTTGCGGGTCGCCACCAAACTGCAGCCCGATTTCCCTGACGGTGCGTGCCTGGTCGAGCTAGGTGAGCTTCGTGACGAGTCACTGTTGGTGGGCATGGTGGCGAGTGCGTTGGGACTACGCGACCAGTCGACGAAACCAATACACGAGGTACTCGTCGACTTCCTCGTCCCCCGCAAACTGCTACTGATACTGGACAACTGCGAGCAGATTGTGGATGCGGTGGCCGAGCTCACCGAAACCCTGCTACGCAGCTGCCCCGAGCTTCGGATCCTCGCGACCAGCCGTGAAGCACTCGACATCGGCGGGGAAGTGGCGCAGCTGATCCCGCCGCTGCCTGTACCGGATCCCGATCACCTGCCCAGAGGGCTGCCCCGCAATGACGCGGTAACGTTGTTCGCCGAACGGGGAGCCGCCGCCGTCCCGGGGTTCGCAGTCACCGAGGCCAACAAGGTCACCATTGCCCGGATCTGCCGGCGCCTGGACGGGTTGCCCCTAGCGATCGAATTGGCTGCGGCCCGGATGCGGGTGATGACGCCCGAGCAGATCGAGCAGCGGCTGACGGACCGTCTCGCGTTGCTAACGCGCGGCAGCCGGAACTTACCTTCACGGCAGCAGGCGTTACGGATGTGCATCGACTGGAGCCACGGATTGTGTATGCCGGTCGAGCAACGGGTGTGGGCTCAGCTGTCAGTGTTCGCCGGCAGCTTCGAAATTGATGCTGCAGAACAGGTGTGCGGCGGTACCCTGACATCGGAGGCGCTACTCGATACCGTGACCGGCCTGGTCGACAAGTCGATTGTGACCCGGGTGGAGTCGGGCGACACGGTACGGTTCCGGATGCTCGATACCGTGCGCGACTACGGCCGCGAAAAGGCGCACGAGACCGGTCAATATCCCGAACTCTCCCGCCGACACCGAGATTGGTACGAGCAGTTGGTGATCAAAGCTGAAGGTGACTGGATCAGTCCCCGACAACTCGCGTGGATCAACAGACTCGCGCTGGAGCAGCCGAATCTGCGAGAGGCGCTTGAATTTTCGGCGTCCGGTAGTCCCGAAGCCGGAATTCGCATCGCAGCCGCGCTCTACCACTACTGGTATACCCGGGGGTTGTTCAGCGAGGGGCGGCGCTGGCTCGAGCGCCTCCTCGCCTGTCAGACCGGCGCACTTACCCGAGACAGGGCCAAGGCGTTCTTTGCGTGCAGCCTCCTGGCCGGCGTGCAGGGCGATCTTCGCGCCCAGGCCGCCTTGGTAGAGGAGTGTCGCACTCTCGCCAGCCAGACGACCGACCCGATGCTACACGCTCACCTCGATCTGGCCGCGGGGGCCTTAGCACTGTTCAGTGGAGATCTTCCCGGCACACGCTCGCATTTCGAGAATGCCATCGAGGCGGAAGCCACACAGGGAGACCTCACCTTCCAAGTCATTGCTCTCGGCCCCCTTGGAACGACTTACGCACTACTGGGCGATACGGAGCGGGCCATCGAATGCTACGAGCGCCTCCTCGCGATCACCGAGTCGCGGGGAGAATTCGTGTATCGGTCGTATGCAATGTGGGCGTTGGCTGTTGCGGTTTGGCGGCACAATGACCGCGCGCGAGCGGTACGGCTACTCGAGCAGGCACTGCAACTCGGTCGGAAAGTTAAAGACTGGTTGAGCACCAGCTGGTGTCTGCAAGCGCTGGCATGGATCGCAGCCGAGGAACACAACCCCCGCCGTGCGGCCGTATTGTTGGGAGCCGCAGAGCAGCTGAGCCGATCGGTGGGAAGTCCAACAGTGGTGGTATCCGCCCTGGTGGTCTACCAGGAGGAGTGCGAAAAGCAGACCCGCCAGGCGATGAGCGGGCAGGCGTTCGCCACGGCCCACGAGCGCGGTGGGGCACTCGGTTTCGACGCTGCCGTCGCCTACGCGCTGGGCGAGCAGGTTCCGCCGACATCGATATCCGCTCCTAGTTCGACGAAACTGACGAAGCGGGAACATGAGGTCGCCGAATTGGTCGCCGAAGGGTTGACCAACAAGGAAATCGCTGCTCGCCTTGTCATCTCGCCACGCACCGCGCAGGGGCATGTCGAACACATCCTGACCAAGCTGGGGTTCGGCTCACGCGCACAGATCGCGGCATGGGTCGTCGAACCGCACAATAGGCCCTCCTGAACCACCGACCGACACTGGACTGCTGAATGTCGGCCTGGCGTACAGACAAGATCGACGATGCCGCGGTCGAACGGGCTTGTCGCGTAGCACAGATGAATCGGCTACAACACCGCACGTCCTCCTGTGTCAAGCCCCTAGATCGGAATCCGCGGTGTTATTGGGGTTGGTGGCACCAATTACCTCACTGGCTCTCTCGGCACCGAGTACATAACGTACGGGCACTAGAGTCTGGTCCTGGATTGTTGGTCGTGCTCGGGCATGTGGTGACATGGGGATACGCGCATTCGAATCGCGGCATCCGGTTCCCACTTCCACGCTCGTATGAGGAGGAGCGGCACGTGACTGCGATAGTGCTCGCGGGACCGGGTAGCGCCAGACAAACGCGAAGGGCACGCTCTCGGCCGACTGCGGAGTGCCTGCCCTTCGTCCGTATGTGTCGCGTAGGTCAGTGCTGGTATGTCGCCAGGTCTCGGTCCTTGCTCTCCTTCGTCAGGACAATGAACACTGAACTGACCACGGCGAGCGCGATCATGTAAGCCGCCACCAGGCCTGTGCTGCCGTCCGTAGCAGCCTGCAACGACACGAGGATTACGGGGGTGAAACCCGCGCCGAGGAGCGTGGCTGCCTGGTAGCCGAGAGAGGCACCCGTGTACCGAGCGGATGTGCCGAACTGTTCGGCGATGTACGCAGCCATCGGCCCGAAAGTCGCCGACTGGAACACGCTGAAGCCCAACACGAAAGCGAGTGCTACCAGTACCACGTTCCCGGAGGACAGCATGGACAGGATGGGGACGACGAACACCGCGAACCCGGCGAGGCCGGCCAACATGACCGGCCGACGGCCGATTCTGTCCGAGAGGCGCGCGAATCCCAGCAGTGCGAAGATGGCGATGAATTGGCAGATCGCGAAACCGATGAGGACGTCCGACCGTGTGGCACCCGACCTCGTGGCATAGCCGATGGCGAATGTCGCAAACATGATCTGTATCGCGACGCTGGCCATGCATCCCCCGGCCACGAGGACGACGTTCTTCGGACGGCGCAGGATGCTCATGAGCGGCGGCGTGACCGGGACAGTGGCGGAATCGCGCTCTGTGCGCCGCGCCAAAGCCTCTTTAAAGACTGGGCTCTCCGAAACTCGACTTCTGATGAAGAGACCGAGCGCGAGGAGGACAGCGGAGAGTAGGAACGGGATGCGCCAGCCCCACAGGAGGAAGTCCTCCTCGGGCAGCACGGCCACGATCGCGAGTGCGATGGTGCCCAGCAAGGAACCGGTGGGTGCTCCCGCGTTGGTGAATGCCGCGGCGAATCCGCGTCCGCGTCCACCGACGTGTTCCAGCGACATCAGTGTGGCGCCGCCCCACTCGCCTCCGATGGCGATGCCTTGGCTCACGCGTAGCAGGACGAGAATGATCGCGGCCCAAGAGCCGATGGCTGACGCAGGAGGAACGAGCCCGATCAGGAACGACGCGCTGCCCATCACCGTCATCGAGACGAGCAACATGGACTTTCGGCCATATCGGTCCCCGAAGTGACCGAAAATTATGCCGCCGAGCGGGCGCGCGAGGTATCCGGCGGCGAACGTCCCCAGGGATGCGATGGTGCCGGCTACAGGCGTGAGATCGGAGAAGAAGACGGGCGCGAACACGATCGCCGCAGCAGTCGCGTAAAGCAGGAAGTCGTAGTACTCGATGGTGCTGCCGAGGTAACTCGACAGCACCACTCGTCGAATCTCCTTCTTCTTCGTGTCGGCGTCGGTGACGAGCGGCGGGTCCATGCTGGGAGTTGGTCGTAGTGGGGTCGGATCGACGGGTGAGCTCATGGTGCCTTCCTTGTGGGGAGTTCGAGGGCGCGCGCTGCTGCGTAGTGATCGCTCGAACCGGAGGCAACGGCGGCGGGAGACAGTCGCGGGCCGCGGTGCGCCGGCCGCCCCCGCCCGGCTCGGATGCTGCCGCCGGGCGAGCCGAAGGTGACGGACATCTGGTGAGAGAAAGTGGTGCCGAGACCCGTGTTTTCAGGAGATGGCGGCGTCGATCTTGTCGTAGCGGACCTCACGCACCCGCTCCATTACGGAACGGAGCGGCTCTGGGGCACGCCCGGTGATTTGCTTTACGTGATGGCTCAGAAGAGCCTGGTAGCCCTGTGCGACAGCCACTTCGGCGGAGACAAGTTCGTCGCTGGCCCATAGGTGCCCGTCCGGGCTAGGGGGCATGTTCGGATCGTAGGTGCGGGGAATCCCGATCGAGTCGAAGAATGCCAGCCGGTCGCGTTCGGTGATCGGTTGATACTCGATCGGTGTCGAGTGGATCTGCGCGCCGAGGGCTGCGATCTGATGAAAGTCCAGCAATTCCGGGCCTGTGATTTCGTAGACCGCGCCGACGTGGCGGGCGGGGTCCATGAGACAGGCGGCAGCGCTACGCGCGACGTCGCCCTTCGCAACGGGAGCCAGAAGCCCATCCCCGGTTGCCTGGGCCAAGATTCCTGACGGCACGGCGGGTGCCACCAGGATGTTGCTGACGATCTCCGCGTAGAGGGCGTTCCGCAGAATGGTGTACTTGAGCCCCGACGCGCGGAGATCCAACTCCGTCTGATGGTGGTCGATAGCGGACAGCGCAGGATTGCCCGGCTGCACACCGCCGACCGAGGTATAGACGATGTGACCGACGCCTGCCTTTTGAGCTGCTTCGATCGCGCCGCGATGCTCGGAAATTCGACGTCCGAGGTTGAGGCCGCTGATGAGGAAGAGTGTGTCGCCGCCTACGTAGGCTTCCTGGACAGAGGCTGGGTGCTGGTAGTCGCTATGCCGGATCTGCACAGTGTCGGAAGCGAGGCCAGCCAGTTTCTCCGGTGTGCGGGTGGTGAGGATCAGCTCCCGGTGCGGATCGGCTGCGAGCAATAGGCCCGTTACCCTCCGGCCTAGGTCACCCGATGCTCCGCTGATGATAATTCGACTCATGTGCACTCCTCGTATGCACGGCCCTGATCCGCTGGGCCGCCTTCGCTCAAACTGGTTGTGATGCAAGCTACATCGGACCACCGTCTGTGGCGTGGGTCCACATCCAAAATTGTCGTCGTTGTCATGCGCGGTGAGTATCGACCGCAGCCGATGTGTTTGGCGTATGAGGTCCGCAAACTTTGTGCCATTGCGACGAGGCGGTCGGCATCACATGCTGGTGTGGTCCGACGTGATCGCAGTCACTAGCAGCAGCCTGATCGCGTCCTACCGAGTGAAGAGAGACATAACATGGCACAGCTCGCCAGCACGGAACTGCCGGATCGCGACAAGATCCAGGTCTCGGATGCCGACCTCGTCGCCCGGGCTGCGGCCCTCGTCCCGCTCATCCGCGAGTACGCGGAACAGGGAACCAAGGACCGCCACATCGCACCCGAGGTGATCGACGCAATCTCGGAGGCGGGCTTGTTCCATCTCATGGTTCCCACGCGCTGGGGAGGCCAGGGAGCGTCGTTCAAGACTGCGGTCGACGTGACCGCCGAAATCGCCCGCGGTGACGGCTCGACCGGTTGGGTCACCGCACTCATGATGGTGGCGACCGGCTTCGCTAGCACGTTCTCCATGCAGGCGCAGGAAGATGTGTTCGGGGTGAACCCGAACGCGAGGATCTGCGGGATCTTCTCCCCGGGTGACCGCAGCGAGCCCGTCGAAGGGGGCTACCTGATGAGCGGCCGCTGGCCCTACGCCTCGGGCTCCTTCGCCGCCCAGTGGGCCAGCCTGACGATCACGCTGGAGGATGGTGAGCAGGGAATGGCGCTCGTCCCCGCAGAAGCCTTCACCATCGAACCGACGTGGTTCGTCGCCGGCATGCAGGGAACGGGTAGCGACACCGTTGTGGTCAAGGACCACTTTGTCCCGGAGTACCGCGTGCAGCGAGTGAAAGACATGTTCGCGTCGAACTTCCGCTCTCCGTTCACCGAGGAGCGGACGGCATCGATGCCCTTCAACGCCGTTGCCGCCGGCATTCTGGTTGCGCCGCAGATCGGACTGGGACGTCACGCCCTCGAGTTGACACGCGCGAAGCTTCCGCTGAAGCCGGTCGCGTACACGGCCTACCGCCAAGCCAAGGAGTCGCCTACCCACCAGATCGGTGTCGCGAAGGCGGCCACCAAGCTGCGCCTTGCCGAGATGTTGATGGCTGGCATGTGCTCTGACATCGACACCGCCGCCGAAAGCCACCAGCTGCCCAACTTGGAGGTGCTCGCGCGCATCCGCAACGACACAGGCGTGGTGGCGGAGCTGGTCAAAGAAGAGATCGACTACCTCCTCACCGCGAACGGTGCCGGCTCGTTCGCCGACGTCAACGTGCTCGGACGGGTGTGGCGCGACAGCGAGACCGCGGCCCGGCACGCACTCGTGACACCCGAGATCGGGCGCGAAGCGTACGGACGTCAGCTCCTCGGAAACGATGATCCGACCATCGGATTGTGAGATGACGATGACCTCCGCCGTCGAAGGGAAGGTGTCCGATGTGCTGAGCCCAGCCGATTACAGACGGGTCATGAGTCACGTCCCAACCAGCGTCTCGATCATCACCGCGATGACCGACGCGGGACCCACCGGAATGACGGTGGGTACCTTCACCTCCGTCTCGCTCGACCCGCCGTTGGTCGCGTTCTACGTGGACCAGGGTTCCACGACCTGGCCGGTGCTGGCTGAAGCCGAGTACTTCGGAATCAACATCTTGAGGTCGGGATGCGGAGATGTGTGTCGGGCGTTCTCGCGACGTGGGCAGGATCGCTTCGCCGGTGTGGTGTGGCAGCCCTCAGATCGGGGAGTGCCCCTCCTTGAGGACGCGATCGTCACCGTGGAGTGCTCGCCGCACCGCGTCGACCGCATCGGTGACCACCTGCAGGTAGTGGGTGAAGTCGAGGATCTCATTCAGCAGGGAATCGACGAGCCGTTGATTTTCCTGCGGGGCGGTTTCGTCGACATGTCGGCAATTGCCGGCCGGTCGGTGGAGGCGTGATCTCCGAGCACCTCGAGATCCAGCTCCGTCCGGGAGCCGGCGGCGATCTCGAGGCAGCTTTCGACGAGATCCGGTCGCTGCTTCTGGCAGCGCCGGGATGCTCGGAGGCAACCTTGTCTCGGAGCGTGGATCGGGACGAGACGTATCTCCTTCGCGCTTTGTGGAACCGCGTGGAGGATCACACCGAGTTGTTCGCCGCGTCCGCTGCCGGAACGCGCGTCCGCGAGTTGATTCAGCCGCTGTGCGCTGCCGTACCACGGGTCACGCACTACGAGCACTGACTCCGCCGCGCCGTCGGGGCGGTCTCGCGTGGCGCCCTGGCATACGCAAAAGCTATGACCGGTCCGCCATATTGATATTTGTCGGATAGCTCATCCGGGTCAAGAATGTGGTGTACGACATACCGACCGCTCCTGCAGCTCAGGCGCAACGGTCGCAGCCATCCCAATCACGAAGGATTCTCGCGATGATCGAGGTCAAAGTAGATTTCGCGCGGTGTGACGCGAACGGCACCTGTGCCGCCCTCATGCCCGATGTGTTCCAGATCGCCGACAACGGCCTACTCGAGCAGGTCGCGACGACCGTGCCGGCCGACCGGGACCAGGATCTCGACGAAGTTATCCTCTGCTGCCCGATGGGGGCGATCTCGCGCGCATGAGCACACTTCACGCTTTCGACCCGTTTGCACCCGACTCGCCCAGCCACACCGGTGGTTCCGCGGACGGCGCGTCGCTCGTACAGGGCGACTACGGATACGCCGTTCTCGACTTCGACCTCGCGACCAAGGTTCTTCGGGACACCCGTTTCATCAATGCCGCCCTGACGTTGATGGAACAGTTCGGCATCACCGACGGGCCCGTCCATGACTTCCGTGCCAAGAGTCTGATCATGGCCGAAGGCCCCCGACACATGCGGCTCCGAACCCCGTTGGCGCGCTTCATGGGTCCCACCACGGTCGAAGACATCCGCGCGGTCCTGCGCGGCATCCTCGAAGACATCGATCCGGGAAAGGACGCCGCCGGACCTGTCGATTTCCACGCGGCCGTCGACCAGAAGATCCCCGCGAGGGTGTACTGCCACTTGGCGGGCGCGCCGGCCGAGGACGCCCCTGTCGTGGCCAGTCTGTCTGCGCGGACACTTGCTCTACTGCAAAGGGATCCGAGTCTTACCGAGTCAATACTCAAGGCCTACGACGAATTGTTCGATTACCTTGGCGACCTGATCGCGCGCAAGCGGCAGGCCGGACTCGGTGACGACATGCTGTCTTTCCTCATTCGTCAGGAGGCCGAAGGAAAACTGACCTCCGAGGAACTGCTCAGCGAAGCGACGGCGATGCTCGAAGCCAGCTCCGTGAACACGGCACACCAGACCGGTCTCGTGGTATGGACGCTGCTCCGTGACAGGGCGGCATGGGCCAGGCTCGTCGAGGATCAGTCGCTGATCCCGGCCGCCGTCGTCGAGGCCTGCAGGTTGTACCCCCGCCCCGGCATCGTCAGCAAGATCGCGTCGGTCGACATCGAGCTCGACGGCACGGTCATTCCCGCCGGGTCCGACGTGCACGTCGCCGTCTGGTCGGCGAACCGCGATCCAGAGCGTTTCGCGCAGCCCAACGCGTTCGACCTCGATCGAGAGCGAAACCAGCCGTTGACGTTCAGCACCGGTCTGCACGGATGCCTGGGTCAGAGCCTGGCGAAGGTCGAGATGGAAGAAGTGGTGCGCTACCTTTTGAACCACTACCCCCATGCCAGAGTCGTGGAGAACGGAACCGACATCGGACACGCCGGCGGCAGGTGGCTGGTCGGATCTCTGGCCGTGGACCTCAATCCCTCAACGACGGCGACGACATCGTGACGAGCGACTCCCCGTCGCTGACCGAGCGGCTCGCGACGTTCTGGGCTCGAACAGGCTACGACGATCTGCCGAAAGACGTCGTCGACGGAATCAAGGACCACATCCTCGATACCTTGGCCGTCGCCCTGGTCGGCACGACAACTCCCGAAGTGAGCGGTGTCGTCGACGCGCTGTCACGCTTCTCGGCCGGCGATGCCGGCAGCCTGGTGTGGGGGACCGGCACACGCCTCACCCCGGCGCACGCAGCCCTGGTCAATGGAACTTCCGCGCACGCCAGAGATTTCGACGACGGAGGCGGGCCCGGTCACGCGGGGTCGACCGTACTGCCCGCGGCGCTCGCGGTGGCCGAAAAAGCAGGGAGTACCGGTCGGCAGGTCATCGCCGCCACGGTCGCCGGTTACGACATCGGGTATCGAACCCTGCAAGCGGTCGGCGGATTCGCAGCACACACAGACCGAGGATGGCATTCGAGCGGCACGATGGGCAGCTTCGCCGCGGCGGCAGCGGCAGCGAAATGCCTCGACGCGGATAAGAATGCCTTCGCCGATGCACTGGGAATCGCCGGATCGTTCACCGGTGGGGTGTGGGCATTCATCGACGACGGTGCCTTGACCAAGCGTCTGCACCCGGGCAAAGCGGGTGAGACGGGTGTCGACGCCGCCGTGCTGGCGACCGGGGGAATCACCGGCCCCCGGCGAATATTCGAAGCGAAGTGGGGCGGCCTCTACGCTGTTATCGCCGGCGGCACCGGCCATACCGATCGGGCGCTGACTGGACTGGGGACGGACTTCAACGTCGCCTCGTCGTACCTCAAGCCCTACGCGTGCTGCCGCGGTTGCCATTCGGCCGTCGACGTGATGAAGGACCTCGTGACGAATCGGGGCCTGACGCCGGAAAACGTTCGCTCCATAGTGATCACTGCAGGTACGACCGCGGTGAACATGCTGTCGGTGTACCCGATCGACACCGTGTTCGACGCCCAATTCAGCCTTCCCTACGCGGTGAGCCTCGCGCTGTGCGCAAGCGCCCTGGGACTCGATGACTACGACCCACCACGGCTGAACGATCCGCGGATCGCCGCGACTTTCGCCAAGGTCTCCATGCGCGTCGACGACGCCATCGAGATCGAGGACGGACCCCGGTTGGACATCGAGTTGACCAACGGCGAAACCCTCGTCGTCGAGGCCGGGAACCCGACGTATGCACGTGGGTCCGCTCAGAACCCGATGACACACGACGAGGTCGTCGCGAAGGCAACGCTCTTGCTCGAACCTCTCGGAGGCGACATCGCCTCCCGGTTGGTGGCCGCCGTCGAGGCACTCGACGACGCACCCAACCTGTCCGAACTGCTGTCCGTTCTCGCCGCCGAAAGGGTGCCGACCCCATGACTTCCCCAGACAAGATCGCACGCACGGAGGTCATCTCGGCCGAACCGGTTGAGGCGATGGCTGCGCTGCTGGACATCGATGTTCCTCATGCGATCGGTGACACGGTGCCACCGATCTGGCATTGGCTCCACCTGCTTCCCCGCGACGCTGAGAGCGACCTCGGTGAGGATGGCCACCCCGTTGTCGGTATCCCCGCGCCTCCCGGCGGTGGACGCCGCCGGATGTTCGGTGGTGGCCGCGTCACCGCCTTCGGCAGTCTACGTATCGGCGAGCCCGCCACGAAGGTGACGTCCATTGCCAAGTCCGTGGACAAGGTGGGACGCACCGGCGCCCTGACGCTCGTCACGGTTCTGCAGGAGATCACGCAGGGCGGTGAACTGATCATCCGCGAGGAGCAGGACATCGTCTACCGCGAGGGAGGGTCGACCCCGCTTCCCACGCCTGCTCCGTCGTCGGCCCAGGTGAACGGCCCCACGCTGTCCCTCGCTGTCGACGAGAAACTGTTGTTCCGTTTCTCGGCACTGACTTACAACACGCACCGCATTCACTACGATCTCGATTGGTGCCGCCGAGAGGGATACGACGGCCTGGTGATCCATGGGCCGTTGCTAGCCTTCATGATGGCCGAGCACATGCGTCGACAGGACATCTCGTTGCAGGGCAAAACATTCGGATACCGTTTGGTGTCGCCGATGACCCGCCCGCAGACCTTCACCGTGGTTCCGCACGTCGACGGCCTGGAACGCGGTGCCGAAGCACACAGCGCCGCCGGTGTCGTGTGCGCCACCAGTACGGTGACGGGGAGCTGATCGCTATGTCCACCACAACGGACGTCCTCATCGTCGGAGGATCGGTCGCCGCTATCCGCGCGGCCGAGACCGTTACCCGGCATGCGCCCGACCTCGGCGTCACCATCGTCAGCGACGAAGCGCATCCCCCATACGAGCGTCCTCCGCTCTCGAAGATCGGGCTCGGCGACGACCTGGATCTCGCGGCGTTGACGTATCCGTCCGTGGCGGATCTGCGCGCACGGGGGGTCGAGTTCGCTCTGAACACCCGTGCCACCGCACTGGACGTGGCGGGTCGCCGCGTCGTCACGTCGAACGGCGAGGTCGAGTATGGAGCCGTCGTCATCACCACCGGGTGCGATCCCATCTTCCCGGAGATGTTCCGCGGGCTGCCGGACGTGTTCGCGCTCAGGCGATTCCAGGATGCACAAGCTTTGCGTGCCGCGGTGTCCGATCACACCAAGTCAGTCGCTGTGATCGGAGCCGGATTCATCGGCGGCGAGTTCGCGGCGACGTTGGTCAAGGACGGCCGCGATGTCACGATCGTCGACCTCGCGGAGAAACCCCTCGGGCGCTTCGGCGACCAGGTTGCGGCGGCTTATGCAGCCCTGCACCGTGAGTCGGGAGTGACACTGCGCCTAGGTGACGCGGTCGTCGGCGTCGAGGACAGTTCGGATGGCCGCGTGCTCCGTCTCGCCGGGGGTGACACCGTACCCGCGGACGTCATCCTCGTCGGTATCGGCGTGCGCCCGTCGACCGAATGGCTGGAGAATTCCGGAATAACCCTGAACAACGGTGTGGAGTGCGACGCGCACTTGCGCGCAGCGGATCGTGTGTACGCGGCCGGTGACCTCGTGCGCTGGCCGAACGGTCGGTTCGGTACCTCGATGCGCGTCGAGCACTGGACCAACGCTGCGGAGCAGGGGCGTGTCGCGGGAACGAATGCTGCCAATACGGTGTCCGGGCTGCCGCCCGTGGAATGCGTCACCGTTCCGTACTTCTGGTCGGATCAACACGGTGTCCGCATCCAGTTCTCAGGGTTTCTGACCGGTGCCGAGGAGATCGTCGAGAGTAAGGAACCGGGCGGTTCGCTGTTCGTGTACAAGCTCGGCGACACCGTGACCGGAGTGTTGGCATTCGAACGTCGCGCGGAATTCGTCAGGATTCGGGCGATGCTGCGACGCGAAACCCGCTGGGACACAGTTCAGGGAATGCTACCCGTCGGGTCCTCGCTCGTCTGATCCGGGCTGGTGGGGTCGTGGTTATCGAGGTTCCGGATAATGTCGCCGAACCGTTCGGCGACGGGGGTGATGACGCCGTCTCGGCGGCTCACCACGCCGAGCGGAAGGTCCGGCCATCCCTCTTCGACGGCAACTTTCGCCACGCCGGGATGCTGTTCGGCCAGCTCGCGACTCAGAACGGACACCCCGACACCGGCAGTAACGAGACTGGCGGCCGTTTCGACGGTAGGCACGGATATCACCGACGCCGGGCTGCCTCCTGCTGTTGCGAACCGGTCGTCCAGCAGCCGGGACAAGCTCCGTGCGCCCGGTAACCGCGACGGAAGGACCCACCGTTCGTGTCGGAGGTCGGACAGGTGCACTCGGTCCTGCGTCGCGAGCCACGATGAGCGCGGCACGACGAGAGTCAGCGACGAGTGGGCGATGATCGTCATGGAGAACGCGACATCGTTGATCGTCGGCAGCGGCTCCTCGGCGAGAACGGGCACGACAGCGAGGTCGAGATACCCGGTAGCCAGGTTCTCCAGCAGCACTTGGGGATTGGCATCGGTGAGCTCCAGTGTGATGCGCGGGTGTTCGGCGAGGAAGACCGCAACTGCGGCACTGACGACCCGCCACATCCCGATCGGCTCCGCGCCGATCCGAAGATCGCCCTCGAGGCCCTGCCCCATTGACCGAAGCGCGGAGGTGATTCTCTGTTCTTCGGCGACGAGCCGCCGGCCGGCGCTTTGCAGATAGCGGCCCGCATCGGTCAGGGCGATACCGCGAGGGTGCCGGTCCAGCAGGCGAACGTCGAGCTCGGCCTCCAGCTTCGTCATCGCGCTGCTGAGAGGCGGTTGCGAGAGGTGCAGAATGCGCGCCGCCTCGGTGATGGACCCCGCATCCGCGACGGCCAGAAAGTATTTGACGCTCCGGATGTCCATGCGCCAAGTGTATGGCAACGGTGCTGCAATGGTATTGGCCTTACGGGGCCGAGTAAAGGATCGTGAACATCGGAGCGACAGCCCAGAGTTGTCGTGAACGCAGTACGGAGGAATCGTGCAAGAAGACCAGCAGGTAACAATCGTCGGAGCCGGGCCGACCGGTTTGCTGACCGCGCTGGGTTTGGCCCAGCACGGAATCAGTGTATCGGTGGTCGAGCGTGCGCCCGCGTTGCAGGACACACCGCGAGCGATCGTCTACCACTGGTCGACGCTGGACGGTCTGTCACGGCTCGGCCTGTTGGAGAAGGCATGTGGGGCGGGCTTCCTCAAGCAGGACTATGCATATCGGGTTCGAGACACCGGGGAGATCATCTCCTACGGGCTTGCTGCCCTGAACGGCAAGGTCGAACGACCGTACAACCTGCATCTGGGGCAGGGTGCGCTCGCCAAAGTCATCCTCGAGGAGCTCGACACGTTCGCCAACGCGCGGGTGCTGTGGGACCACGAGGTCACCGGCATCGATCAGGACGAGTCGGGCGTGACCGTCTCCGTGCGCGGCGTGGACGGCGACACGGTTCTCCGGTCGCAGTGGCTGGTCGGAGCGGACGGTGCGAGCTCGGCCGTTCGACGCACGTTAGACCTGGGCTTCGAAGGTATGACGTGGCCGGAGCGCTTCGTGGCGACGAACGTCCGCTTCCCGGACGACCGCGACGGCTGGGCCCAGTCGACGTTCTACGTCGACGATGTCTACGGGGCAATCATCGCGAAGATCGACGAGTCCGGCGATCACGGGATGTGGCGCTACACCTATATGGAGGATGCCTCGCTTCCGGCCGATTCCATCGACGAACGCATGCCGCGGTTCCTGTCCGCCGTGTTCGGACCCGAAGTGGCCGCCCGGACCGAGGTGGTCGCGGCATCGCCGTATCGGATGCACCAGCGTTCCGCGTCGTCGTTTCGAGCCGGCAGGGTGCTTCTTGCCGGCGACGCCGCGCATGCGACCAATCCCACAGGCGGACTGGGGCTGACCATGGGCTTGTTCGATTCCTACGCGCTCATCGAGGGCCTCGGGGCAGTGGCGCAGCACCGCGCCGACGACGAGGTGTTGACCGCGTACGCGGACCAGCGTCGGGCCGCGTTCGTGGACAAGGCGAGTCCGCGCGCATCGTCGAACAAGAAGCTGCTCTTCCACTCGTCGGATCCCGTCACGCGCGACCAGGACCTCGAGATGTTCCGGCGCATGTCTCGCGACCCAGAATTCGCCGCAGAAGTTCTGTACTTCACCAAGACCCTCGAAAGTCCGTCTCTGCTCTCGTCCGTGTAGGACGCGCCGCCTCGGACGCCACTCGAAACGAAAGAACTGCAACATGAATCCTCTTGATGGACTCACGATCGTGTCGTTGGAGCAGGCCGTCGCCGCTCCCTTCGCCACACGACAATTGGCCGACCTCGGCGCGCGCGTCATCAAAATCGAACGACCGGTCGTCGGTGATTTCGCGCGAGGCTACGACGAGACCGTCAACGGCCTCGCCAGTCATTTCGTGTGGTTGAACCGGTCCAAAGAGTCCGTGGCCCTGGATCTGAAGAGTGCGGAGGGCCGAGAAGCGGTGCAGGCTTTGGTCGACCGGGCCGAYGTTTTTGTTCAGAACCTCGCCCCCGGGGCGGCGGATCGGCTGGGGTTGGGCGCCGAGGAGCTCCGTGCTCGGAATCCGCGGTTGATCCACGTGTCCATTTCGGGTTACGGAACGGGTGGGCCGTACTCGTCGAAGAAGGCGTACGACCTGCTCGTCCAGTGCGAAGCTGGCCTGGTATCCATCACCGGTACCGAGGACGAACCGTCCAAGGTCGGTATCTCCATCGCCGACATCGCGTCGGGAATGTACGCGTATTCGGGTGTGCTCACCGCCGTGATTAAACGGGAGCGCACCGGCGAGGGCGCCACGATCGAGGTGTCGATGCTCGAAGCGTTGTCGGAGTGGATGGGCTTTCCGCTGAACTACGCGATATACGGGGGCGCGTCCCCCTCCCGCACCGGAGCCCGGCACGCGGCGATTGCTCCATACGGTCCCTTCACGTGCGGCGACGGCAACCAGGTCTTCCTCGGCATCCAGAACGAACGGGAATGGGCGACGTTCTGCACCTTCCTCGGATCGCCGGAGCTGGCGCGAGACGAGCGCTTCGTGCGCAACTCCCTGCGTGTCGAGCACAACGCGGAGTTGCGCGCCGTTATCGAGGGGGTCTTCCAAGCCTTCACGGCCGAGCGGGTGGCCGAGCTACTGGAAGTGTCGGGTATCGCCAACGCTCTGCTGCGCACCATGGACGGTCTCGCGGAGCATCCGCAGCTCGAAGCGCGGGGCAGGTGGCGCACCTACCAGTCGCCGGTCGGGGAGTTGCGCGCCCTGATTCCACCCGTCACCATGTCCGATTCGACCCCCGTCATGGGTCCGATCCCGGACGTTGGGCAGCACACCGAGGCGATTCTGGCGGAGTTCGGGATCGCACCCGAATCCACGGTTCCGGCGGGGTTCTGACCGTGTCGACAAGTGTCTCCGCGCTCGCGGAGACCACGGCGCGAGTGCAGGAGGCCACGACGTTTCTGTTCGTTCCCGGGAACCGCAGCGACCGGTTCGACAAGGCGCTCGCCACCGGGGCGGACGTCATAGTCCTCGATCTCGAGGACTCGGTGGCACGAGGAGACAAGGCCACAGCGCGAACCGAGGTCGTGCGGTGGTTGTCCGAGGGCGGACGCGCATGCGTGCGCGTGAACTCGGTGGGCGACCCCGAGCACATCGGCGACGTGGATGCACTGTCGGATCTGCCGGGACTCACCGCTGTCATGGTCCCCAAGGCGGACGATTCCGTCCGGTATCTCGATCTCCGCCAGCGACTCCGGTGCCCCGTCATCGCGCTGATCGAATCCGCGGTCGGTGTGGACCGGTCGGGAGTGATTGCCGCCGACCCGGGCGTTGCACGGCTGGCGTTCGGCCATCTGGACTACGCCGTGGATCTCGGCGCGGAACCAACGCGTATCGCGATGCTCCACGCTCGGTCACAGCTGGTGCTCGCGTCACGAGTGGCGAACAAGCCGGGACCGGTGGACGGGGTGACGACGGCACTGAACGACGGTGCGGTTCTCGCCGACGACGTCCGCTATGCCATCGAACTGGGCATGGCCGGCAAGCTGCTGATCCACCCGTCGCAAGTAGAGCCGAGCCGTACGGCTTTCCACCCCAGCGACATCGCCGTCGCTCACGCACGGAAGATCGTCGACGCCGCTGCGTCGGGTGCGGCGGTGCGTGTGGACGGCTTCATGGTCGACGCGCCGGTGTTGGCCCGCGCCCACGCGGTTCTGCGCGCTGCGGGCGCCCCGACCCCCCACGTCGACTGAGACGATGCTGGTCGGTACGACGCCGGTCAGTACGACATAGACAGGATTTGGTCGCGGTCGTACCGGAGACGCGGATGCTGCTCGCGCAGATGGTGCTGAACCTCGTCGACCAGAAGGTCGTCGGTGCGCCCTTCCATGAGCTCCCCGCACGGACATTGCACGTAGCGTCTTCTCTCACCCGTCATGTCTCGACAATAACCGGCGGTCAGGTCTCGGTGTGTCCTCCCATATCGCTCAACCAGCGACAATGCGTCCAGAGTATGAGGACGGGGAACATCCTGGCATTGCGATGACGGGCACGTCAGCACAGGATCGACAGTGATCGGGATCTCGCCGGTGCAGGCGACAAGCCGGCCGTATGCGCCCGCCGACACCGAAGTTCGGGATCACGCGACCTCGCAGCAAGGAGAACTTATGTCCGTCACCGTCGACCGGCCGAGCAGCCTCGACCGCACCCGCTTCTTCATCGACGGCACCTGGATCGACCCGGTGCGCACAGAACTCCGGGACCAGATCGAGGCTGCCACCGGCGAGCGCATCGGGGTGGCCGCGCTCGGGAGCGAGGCCGACATCGACGCAGCCGTTCGCGCCGCCCGTCGGGCCCTGGACGAGGGCCCATGGGGCCGAACCACGGCTGCCGAGCGCGCCACCGTGCTTCGTGCTTTCGCTGACGCCCTCGACGCCCGAGCGGTTGACACGGCAACGCTCGTCAGCCGCGAAAACGGGATGATTCTCGGGCTGTCGCAGGCACTGAACGGCGGAGCCCCGGGGGCTCTGCTGCGCATGTACGCGGACATCGTCGAGAACCTGCCGCTCGAATCGGTCCGCCCGAGCCAGGCGGGATCGACCATCGTCCGCCGCGTGCCAGTGGGCGTCGTCGGTGCGATCGCTCCGTGGAACTTCCCGCAGGCCCTGGCGATGTTCAAGATTGCGCCGGCGCTGGCCGCCGGGTGCACCGTTGTTCTCAAACCGTCCCCCGAGACTGCGCTGGACTCATATGTATTCGCCGATGCAGCGCAGGAGGCGGGCCTGCCGCCCGGTGTCCTCAACATCGTCCTCGGCGACCGCGACGCCGGCGCGGCGCTCGTCTCACACCCTCTGGTCGACAAAATCGCGTTCACCGGCTCGACCGAAGCAGGGCGCATCATCGGTCAGGAGTGCGGTCGGCTGCTTCGCCGTTCCACTCTGGAACTGGGCGGAAAGTCCGCGGCCATCGTCCTCGAGGACGCCAACCTCGAGACCTTCCTCGCGGGCTTGGACAACGCATCGTTCCTGAACAACAGCCAGACCTGCACGACGCAGTCACGCATCCTCATCGCACGCTCGCGCTACGACGAAGTGGTGGATGCCGTCGCGAACTTCGCCGACTCGTACACACTGGGCGACCCGCTGGACCCGTCGGTAACCATGGGACCCATGGCGACCCCCACCCACCGAGACAAGGTGCTCGGCTACATAGACATCGCGAAGAACTCGAACGCACGCCTGGTGACGGGCGGTGGTCGGCCCGACGGTCTCGATCAAGGATGGTTCGTCCAGCCCACGGTATTCGCCGATGTCGACAACTCCGACCGTCTGGCGCGCGAAGAGGTATTCGGTCCGGTCATGGCTCTGATCCCGTTCGAAGGAGACGACGAAGCGGTCCGAATGGCGAACGACAGCAACTACGGCCTCGGTGGATCCGTATGGAGCGTTGACGAGGATCGCGCCCTCGGAGTGGCTCGTCAGGTCCGCACGGGCACGATCGGCCTGAACTACTACACCCTTGATCTCGGCGCACCCTTCGGAGGATTCAAGGACTCCGGCCTCGGACGAGAACTCGGCCCCGAGGGCCTCGATCCCTACCTCGAGTACCAGTCCGTGTACGCCTCGACGCGGTACCTGGAGTCGACCACGTCGGCCGGAGCTGCCCGGAACGCAACGGCATCCAGCCCCGCCGAGGTCGTCGCCGCGTACTTCGCCGGTGTCGCCGCCGGCGACGCCGCCGCGGTGGCGGACCTGTTCGCCCCGGATGCCCTGTTGCATAACGCAGCGGGCACCCTCTCCGGCGCGGAAGCTATCGGACGCATGTACGAAGGTGGCTTGAAGGCAGGGAAGATGATCCCCTCGCCCAGGACACCCGTCGTCGACGGGGAGAACGTGTCAGTGGAGATCGACCTGAACGCCAACGGCTCGCAGATCGTACTGGGAGATTTCTTCACCGTTCGAGACGGCAAGATCACTCGGCTCGCGATCTACAGTCTGACCCCGGACGGCGGGCGCCTGCTCAACGACGTGGGTGTCGATCCGTCCAGCCGCACGCCGTAATCGGTGGCAGTGACCCCGGGTCTGTCAGCACCACCACACCAAGCATCAAACGATCACAGGGAGCATAATGAAGATCGCAGTCTTCGGTCCGAATCGACGAGTCGGCGTTGTCGTGGGCGATGACGTCGTCGACGTCAACGGTGCGTACGCCAAATATCTGACCGAGCGCACGGACAGCGTGCGTCCGGCGGCGCGAGCGGCGCACGAGGTGCCAGCCGAGCTGAATTCCTTCATCGAGCAGGGGGACGACGCACTCGCCGGTGCAAACACGGCGCTCGACTTCCTGTCGGAGGACAGCGACAAGACGGGCGTCGACGGCGAACAGCTCGTGTTCCCCCTGAACGCAGTCACGCTGCACGCGCCGATCGAAGGGCAGTCGCGAATCTTCGCCGCACTGGCCAACTTCGCCGACCACATGCAGGCCGCTGCCGACAACACCTCTAACGGGAGTGACAAGGCAACCCTCGACCGGCTGGTGTCCGGTGGTCCGAAGTACTTCATCAAGGACCCGCGAGTCGTCTCGGCCGACGGTGACGACCTGGCCTACCCGCGCCGGACCAACCTGCTCGACTACGAGGCGGAAGTGGCCGTCGTGATCGGTAAGCGTGCCAAGGACATCGCGGCCAACGACTTCGGTTCGTACATCTGGGGTTACACGCTGGTCAACGACTGGTCCATCAGGGATAACGTCTCGTTCGGACCGGACTTCCAGTACTCGAAGAACTTCGATGGCGCCGCAACGGTTGGTCCCTGGATCGTCGTCGACGAGAGCCTGGATCCGCAGGACATCCCGGTGGAAGCACGCATCAACGGCGAGGTTCGGCAGAGCGGGAACACCAAGTCGATGATCCATAGCTTCGCCTCGCTCGGGGAGTACCTGTCCAGGGATTCGACGCTGTTCCCCGGGGATCTGATCAGTGGGGGGACGCCCAAGGGGACGGCCGTCGATTCCAGCACCCGCGACGCCGAGGGGAAGTTCGCGGACGATTCGCTCTTCCTGAACCCGGGTGATGTTGTGGAGGTCAGCTCCACCGCACTGGGCTCCATCACCAACACGATCTCCGGATCGCGCGGCGGGAAGAAGTAGTCATGGCCGCGAAGAAATACTCGGTCGGTGGTGTCTCGTACGACCGACCATTCAAAATTCGTCGTCTCAACCATTTCGGCATCAGCGTCACTGACACCGGAACAGCCGTCGGCTTCTACCGTGATGTCCTCGGCTTCGTGGTCGCAGACATGCTCGATCTGCAGAAGTACGATCCCGGTGTGTGGTTGGACGGCCTGTCCGACACCAAGATCTACTTCCTGCGGCACAACAGCGACCACCACACGCTGGTGCTCATGCCCCGTTCGTGGGTGGACAAGAACGACAACCCTGCTCGGGACGACATCACGGTCAACCAGATCACCTGGCAGGCAGGATCGTTGCGTGAGGTGGTGCAGGCTAGGTTGTGGCTCGAGGAGCAGGGCTCCACGATCGAGCGGTACGGCCGCGACCCCGGTTCCAACTGGCACACCTACTTCCCAGACCCCACCGGTCACACCAACGAACTCGAGTACGGCATCGAGCAGGTGGGCTGGGACGGCGTCAGCAAGCCGGAAGTGATGTGGCCCTGGGCCAACGAACATCCCGCGCTTCCCACGAAGTCGGAGGCGAGCGAGCTCGAGGAAGCCGAGGAAAAGGGCATCGACCTCACCTCGGGGCACCGCTGGATCGACACGCTACCCAAGACCTACGACGTCGGCGGAGTGTTGCTCGCCCGTCCCTTCAAACCGGTCCGCATCGGTCCGGTCAGCATCTTCGTTGCCGATCTCGATGCGGCGGAACACTTCTATACCGAAACGCTCGGACTGGTGAAGAGCGAGGAGTCGACCGTCGAGGGTCACCGCGTGCTCTTTCTGCGCGCCAACACCGAACACCACAGCATCGCACTCTTCCCGCTCGAGGTCCGGAGTGCACTGGGATTGAGCGACAACACGACCCTGCTGTCCTTCGGCGTCCAGCTCGGTTCCTACGAGCAGTTGCGGGACGCGAAGACCTTCCTCGAAGAACGCGGCGTCAAGCTGATCGATCTGCCGCAGGAGATTCACCCGGGCATCGACTACGCCATCCACGCGGTCGCGCCGGACGGTCACGTGATGCAGCTCTACTACTACATGGAGCAGGTCGGGTGGGACGGCACAGTGCGCTCACCTGAGAGCCGACGCCGCGTCGAACCCGGAGTCTGGCCCGAGACGCTCGAACCCATGTCCGATACCTATGGCGGCGAAACGTTCTGGGGTCCGCTCGGGTGACCACGCATCCGACCATCACCATTCATCGTCATCACGAAGTGAGGAAAGTACGTGCCTGAGCACAACGCTGAGAGGCGAGTCGCGGCGGTCACCGGTGCAGCGCAGGGACTCGGCGCCGAAATCGCGCAGCAACTCGCCGAAGACGGATTCTCCGTCGTCCTCCTGGACATCCAGGAGGACGGGCTCGAGACATCGAAGAAGCAGATCGAGACCATCGTGTCCGGCGTCGAGGTGCTCACGCTAGCGGTCGATCTAACCGACGAGGTAGCCGTCGTCGCTGCGTTCGAGAAGATCGACCAGCGGTTCGACCGTCTCGACGCACTGGTCAACACCGCCGGAGGCAGCGGAACGGATCCGGTGCGCTCGCTCGACGACCTCGGCGCCGACGTCTGGCGGCGGGTGCTCGACAACAACGTAACCAGCGCCTTCCTCTGCAGCCGACAGGCAGTGCCACTCATGCTGCGACACGGCTACGGCCGGATCGTGAACTTCTCGTCCGCGGTCGCCAACGGCCTGGCAGGTCCCTCGGGCACCGTAGGTGCCCGGCTGCCGTACGCCGCATCGAAGGCTGCGATCAACGGCTTCACGAAGCAGCTGGCTAAAGACCTCGGCGCAACGGGCATCACCGTGAACGCGGTCTCGCCCGGTCTGGTTCTACCGACCGCCGGCCGGGTGCGGACCATCTTCGAGGCGCTGTCCGACGAGACGCAGGACGCGACACGCGCAGCTATTCCACTGGGCCGCACAGGAACCGGTACGGAGATCGCGGCCGCAGTCGGATACCTCGTGTCCGAACATGCCGGTTTCACGTCGGGATGCATCCTCGCGGTCGACGGAGCTGCATCATGAGCGACGTGCTCGACGTGCCCCTGGTATTCGTTCCGGCGCTGGGATCGGACGCTCGCTCGTGGCGGCCGGTAGCCGACATCCTCGGCGACAAGGTAACCAGCGTCGTGGTGCGCGGTCACGGCAGTTCGATCGAGGACATGGCCGACCGCGTACTCGAGCAGAGCCCGCAGGAATTCTTCCTCGTGGGAAACTCCATGGGTGGGTACGTCTCACTGGAGATCGCGCTCCGGAGAACGGGTCGCGTGCGAGGCCTGGTACTGCTCAACTCGTCCGCAATCGCTGCCGATTCCGATCGGCGCGCGAATTCCCAGCGCCTCGTCGAGAAAGTTCGAGCAGGGGAATTCGACGAAGCGGTGACAATGATTTCGAGCGCTGTCGCCCCGCAGCGGCCGGACGTCGCCGAAGCCGCGGCCACGATGGCGCGAGATCTCGGTGACGAGGTGTTCATCGCACAGCAGACGGCCGTGTCGAACCGACGCGACCGGCGCTCCGAAATCGCCACGCTCGACGTGCCCACACTCGTGATCGTGGGTGAACACGACGCGATCACCCCGCTCGCGCTCGGTTCCGAAGTCGTCGACTCGGTCCCGCATGCGGAACTGGTCGTCCTCCCCGGGGTCGGCCACCTCTCGACTCTCGAAGCGCCGGACGCCGTGGCTTCGCACCTGCTGTCCTGGCTGTCGCGCCAGGTCACTTCCGCGAGGACGGGGCTGTGATCGAGTTCGACCACACCACACTCGGGCAACGGGTGCTGTTCGCCCGCGGGCAAGCGGTCGACAACATCGTCTCGGCCGTGGGGGACCTGTCCGCGTCGCGCGTGCTGCTCGTCGCTGATTCGTTCGTGACGAGCCTCGCGGACGAGATGGCTCACCGGGTACCGGTCGTGGCTCGGATCGACGATGTCGTCCAGCACGTGCCGGTCGCGAACGGTCGCGCTGCTGTCGACCTCGCGCGTTTAGAGGCTGTCGACGCGGTCGTGTGCATCGGCGGCGGCTCGTCGACGGGGCTCGCCAAGTTCGTTGCCCGCGACACTGGGATCCCGATCGTTGCCGTCCCGACCACGTTCGCCGGCTCCGAAGCCACCGACGTGTGGGGACAGACGGACGGGGATCGCAAGACCACCGGATCCGATCCGAAAGTTCTGCCCCGAGTCGTGGTCTATGACGCGGCTCTCTTCGCCTCGCTGCCCGCCCGACTGGCGGTGGCGTCGGGGCTCAACGCCGTCGCCCATGCGGTGGACGCTTTCTGGGCGCCGCGTGCCGACCCGATCGACACGGCACTTGGCACCGAGGGCCTCCGTGCGCTCGTTCCCGGCTTGCGGGCTATGTCCGAAAACCCTGACAATCTTGACGCGCGAGAGGCCACGCTCTACGGGGCCTACCTCGCGGCCGTGGCGTTCGCCTCGGCGGGCAGCGCGCTGCATCACAAGATCTGCCACGTTCTGGGTGGTGCATTCGGGCTGTCACACGCCGACACGCATGCCGTGGTGCTGCCCTACGTGATGGACTTCAACGGCCCCGCCGCGCCCGATGCAGCGCGCCGAGTGTCGGACGCCCTCGGTGGCTCGTCGGCTGCACGCGGGCTCTACGACCTCCGCCGGGACCTGGGTGTCGTCGACTCTCTCTCACAGTTGGGTATGCCGGAGGACGGCATCGACACCGCCGCCGAGCGCATCATCGCGGCGGTTCCTGCCTCTAACCCGCGCCCGGTCGCGCTGGCCGATCTGCGCACTCTTCTCGCCGCCGCGTGGGCGGGCGACCCGATCGATGAGCAGGAGCGAGTATGACGATCGAGCAGGAGCGAGCGAACGCCGAGCTGAACCCGTCGACCGAGCAGGCCGCGCGTGAGCAGGCCGCGCGTGAGCAGGCACTGGTCGACACCGTCCTCGGCTCGTTCGGCGAATCGCCGAACGCCCGATTGAAAGAAGTCATGAAGGCGGTGGTTCGGCACGTGCATGCCGCAGCCCGCGAGGTCAGGCTCACCGAAGCCGAATGGAACACGATGATCGCGTTCCTCACCGAAACGGGCCAGACGTGTACGGACACCCGGCAGGAGTTCATTCTGCTGTCCGACGTACTCGGACTGTCCATGCAGGTGATCGGAATGAACAATCCATCGGTCGCGAACGCCACCGAGGCGACGGTGTTCGGCCCGTTCTTCGTGGAAGGTTCACCCCGAATCGAACTTGGACAGGACATGTCGTTCGGCGCGAAGGGGGAGCCGTGCTGGGTGACCGGCAGTGTCCGCGACGTTCACGGTAAACCCGTTCCCCGCGCGCGTATCGAGGTGTGGGAGGCGGATGAGGACGGGCAGTACGACGTGCAGTACGGCGACGACCGCGTCGCGGCACGTGCGCACCTTTTCGCCGACGACAGCGGGGAGTTTCGATTCTGGGGTATGACTCCAACTCCCTATCCGATTCCGCACGACGGTCCGGTGGGGCGGATGCTTTCGGCCGTAGGTCGTTCCCCCATGCGCGCGAGTCACCTGCATTTCATGGTGACTGCGCCTGGCTTACGGCGTTTGGTGACTCACATCTTCGTCGACGGTGACGAGATCGGCTGGAAGGATGCCGTGTTCGGCGTGAAGGAGTCGTTGATCAAGGCGTTCGAGCGTCACCCGTCGGGACCCACTCCCGACGGGCGCGTGGTGAACGGCTCGTGGAGCGACGTCACCTTCGACATCGTCCTCCCCCCCGGGACCTGATGGTAAGGGTCACTCGTCCTCTCGGTCGATATCCGAGCTGGCGAAGTGGCCCGTCACGAATTCGAGAAATGCTCTCGCTGGGGTTCCCGTCGGCCCGTAATTCCGGGTGATCGCGCCGTAGAAGCGAAATGCGTTGGCGTCGCTGATCGGAATCGTGACCGTCGGTGACTGCTGATCGGCCTGGGGAACCGGCACGATGGCGATGCCGCGGCCGTGCCGGACCAGTGCGCGCAGCGTGGACAATTCGGTGGCTTCGATACCGATGGTGGGAGTAAGGCCGGCTTCGTCGAAGAGGCGGTCGACGACTTGGCGCAGCCCGTAGCTCGGGCCGAGAGCGATCATTGGCCGCCCAGCAATTTCGGCAATGGTGATGGACTCGCGATCGGCGAATTCGTCCCCGGGCGGGACTTCGAGACAGAGAAGTTCTCGGCCCAGCGGCACCCAGGCCAGATCTTCCGCGTTTGGTCGAGGTGCGACGAACCCGACGTCGATCCGGCCGTTTCGCACGGCGTCAACTATGGCGTCCGCGGCCCCTCCCTCGAGTTCGAACGTGGTCAGCGGTGCAACCAGGTGGTATTGGTCCAACAGGGAGGGGACGAGCCAGGATCCGAAGGAATGGAGGAATCCGAGGGACACCACTCCGCGCTCAGGATCCACCAGAGTTCGGATCCGTTCTTCGCCCTGGGTGAGCTCCTGCATTGCTCTGACCGCGTGGGCCCGGTAGATCTCACCGTATTTGTTCAGCCGGATCCGGTTCTGATTCCTGTCGAATAACTTGACGCCCAATTGACGTTCGATTCTCGCCAGTGCACGCGACATAGTCGGCTGGCTGATGTGGAGATGTGTGGCGGCGTTGGTCACGTTCTCGGTTCGCGCCAGGATGACAAACCATTCAAGCTCACGTAATTCCATGGTTGTAAAGCACTTCCTCTCATAGCGCCAAAGGCGTATCGGTGTCCACGACCCGCAGACGAACCGCGTGTCCACTCGGATCGGACAGCGCCTACCCCAAGGTGGTTCCGCCCAAGGTCGCAACGAGCGCGCTCGCGGTGTCAAAGTTGACGAAGCCTGCACGGTGAAGTTCCGGAACCGTCACCTGGGCAAGAAGTTCCACGGTGCCAGCGTTCCAGAGAGGGAGAAGCGTGACCCCATCTGCGACTCCCGCTGTGCGGATATCCGCGGCCAAACATGCGAGACCACTCGCTGTTCCCACGAATCGCAAGGTTGTCGGACTAGAGGGGGTCGCCAATTCGAGTTCTCGAAGTGCCAGCCGCGCCTTCCGCGCAGTCGAAGCGAGCAGAATTTCGACGTCGAGCAGCACGAAGGGCCGATTTGCGGATGCCTGCGCGTGGTCGACCAGCCTCCTTGCGTACGCGTCCGTGGCCAGTTGCAGATCGCGGGCACGGAATCGTTGCGTTCGTTCGTCACCGGGTGGCGCAATTCGGGATGAGGCGTCCGGAGCGGTCCGGCTGCGTTCGTATCCGACCGTGAAGGCAGGATGATGGCCACCGTCGACGAGATCGACTGCGACGTGAACGTGCCGCTCGCGGAACGTCGCCGATCCCACGGCGGAGAGGTGACCTAAGCCGCGCGCCGCGGCGGAAATTTGCTCCCCGAGCGGTCCCTCATTCGGGCACGACACGTATTCGGTACTCAAGCCGACACCGGCCAGGCGCCAGGTACTGCTGGCCGCAGCACCCGTCTCGGAGTTCCTTCGGACGGCGCGCGGTCTGCTCGCGCCGGAATCGCCGAGACACCGGCGACGAATTTCAGGAAACGCCGTGCGGCCTGGCTACTCGGACCATGCCTGCGGATGACCGCCCCGTAGCACCGGAACGCAGTCGGGTCGCTGAGCGGGACGGTACCAGTGGCGGACGGGTGTCCCGATGGGGCGGCGGGCACGACCGCCACGCCCAGTCCGGCCGCGACAAGGGCATGCAGTGTGGGAAGTTCGGTGGCTTCGAGCGCGATGCGAGGCCTGAACCCCGCCTCCCGGCATAGGCGGTCCGTGGCCTGGCGTAGACCGTGTCCAGCCTTCAGTGCGACCATTGGCTCGTCTGAGACATCGGTCATCGCGATATGGTCATGGCCCTCGAACGCATGGCCCGCGGGAACCCTCAAACACAGGGCCTCATGCCCGAGCGGTATCCACACGAGATCGTCCGCGGCCGGCTCAGGAGCTACGAAGCCGATATCAATTTTCCCCTGCCGCACACTGTCCACCACGGAATCGCAAGCACCCCCATGTAATTCGAAGGACGTACTTGACGCGACACCGCGATACCTCATGAGCAGATCCGGTATCAGCCACCCACCGAAGGAATGCGCAAACCCAAGCGACACCGAGCCTCGATCCGGATCGACCAGGGTGGCGATCCGTTGTTCCGCACGGTCTAACTCGTTCAGTGCCCGTAACGCGTGGGCCTGGTAGAGCTTGCCGTACCTGTTCAGTCGCAGCCGGTTCTGGTGGCGGTCGAAAAGCTGCACTCCAAGCTTGCGCTCGATTCGGGCCAACGCCCGCGACAGGGTCGGCTGGCTGATATTCAACCGTATCGAAGCCTCCGTGATGTGCTCGGTTTCGGCCAGCGTCGTGAACCACTGAAGCTCGCGCAATTGCATGGTGAACCTGCCTAGGGGAGAACGCCGTCGCTGGCGGATACCTACCGGTGGTCCAGCGCTGGGGTTCCAGTCGACAATTAGGACCATCCCTCGCACCTGGGTCCTCGGGATGGGAACTCCACCTTCCCCCGCGCGGCATGTCCGTGACAGCGTGGGAACACCTAGAAGCTACGTAATTGGGCATCTACGTACCCTGTGACATGGGACACCGATCCGGGGACGCGCGTCACGCCTTCTTGCCGAGGGCGGCGGCTGCCCACAGACCGGCCTCAGTGCGTGATTTGACGCTAAGCTTGGCCAAAATGTGCTCGACATGAACCTCGACTGTGCGCGGAGAGAGCACCAGCTTGCCGGCAATGGCACGATTGCTGAGACCCTCCGCCAACAGCGCCGCTACCTCCGTTTCCCGCGGCGTCAGCAAGCCAGCCGCAGCCACCGTGTCCGTCGGGTCCGATGGGACGGCGGCGACCGACCCCAGCGCCAAGCGCATCCGCTGACCGCGGTCCAGTCGCCGACCGATGTCGTGATGGCGGGCGAACAGGTCGTCCCCGAGCCGATCCTGGACGGCGGATTTGATCGCCTGATAGCGCGAGCCAAGCATGCCCGGTACCTCAGTATCGACAATGGCCAGCAGTTCAGCGACGACGCCCAACATCTTCGCCGCCTTCTTGGGATCGCCGTCGTCCAGCGCGATGCCTGCCATCAGATCGAGGACGACTGCACTGCCGAAGTCATCGTGATAGTCCCATCGCAATGTGAGGCTCTGCTCGGCGTACTCCTCAGCGACATCGAGGTCCTGACGCGTCCACGCGTCGAATCCCAACATCCACAGCGAATAGGAGCGGCCCCAAGTATCGCCCAGACGTTCGCTTCGTTCGACGGCTTCCCGGCCGGCGTCCGTGGCACCTACATGATCTCCGGATATGCTCCTGACGAATCCGAGCAGGAACAAGGTCATCAGCAGACCCTCGGCATCCGCGTGCTCGAGGTGGGCGGTGTAAGCCATTTCCAGAGATGAGCGGCTAACCTCGAAATCCCCGGTGATCAACGCGGCCAATCCTGTCCACGTCGCGGCCCGCGCAGCAATTCGCGGATCACCGATCTTCCGGGCGATCGTGTCCGCTTCGTCAAGAAGCTCCCGGGCAGTATGCGTTTCGCCGTGCAGCGCCTCAATCCACCCCGCTGCCCACAGGGCATTGCCACGCTCGGCGCAGACGGTCATATCGTTGGCAAGGGCACGCTCCAGCCAGCGGCGACCCTCACGGAGATGGCCATTCATCCAGAAGAAGCGGAGGTCCGCAGCGAGCTCCAGGGCGCCATGAGAGCCCGGAGCCGCGTGGAGGAGATGGTCAAAGGCTAACTCGAGGTCGGTGAGGTCAGACTCCCACCGCTGGACCATATCGAGTTGGCGCGGGCCGAAGAAGTTCTCGGCGGCTCTGCTCGCCCACGTTCGGTAATACTCCGTGTGGGCACGCCGGACGCGACCGTAGTCTTCGCCGGCCCCGGCTTGGGCCCGCCCGAACTCGCGCAGAGTTTCCAAGAACCGATAGCGCATGTCGCCGTGCGTCGTCTCGGTGAGAACAATCGACTTGGATACCAAGCCATCGAGCGCGTCGAACAGTTTGGTTCCTTGCAGTGGAGGGAGCCCGCACACGGCGCGGATCGTGGGAAGATCGACGCTGCCGCTGAACACGGCCATTCTCTCCCAGAGCAGCTGTTCGGTGGAGGAGCATAGGTCATAGCTCCACCGCACCAGGGCATCCAAAGACCGGTGGTGCGGCGCGGCGGTGGGGTCACCCGAGGTCAACAGTGCGAATCGGTCGTCAATGTGAGTCAGCAGCTCGTGCACCGACAGCGATCGCAGCCGCATAGCAGCGAGCTCGATAGCCAGCGGCATTCCGTCCAGATAGGTGCACAGCTGTGCGATCTCCGCCGCAGTCCGGTCGGTGATCTCGAATTGATCGTTGACCGCCTTGGCCCGGGCTTTCAGCATGGCCGCGGCCGGATACTCGCAAAGTTCGTCGGCGGTGAGGCCGCGATGATTCGGGGGGATTTCCAGCGGGCGAACGGCGACTACACGCTCGCCTCGGATTCCTAATGGCTCTCTGCTGGTAGCCAATACTCGCAGCTCGGCGGAGGCGGCGAGGAGCGCGGACACCAATCGCCGGCATCCGGGAAGGACGTGCTCGCAATTGTCCAGTATCAACAGCATTGAGCGATCGGCCACATGCCGCCGGAGCTGTTCTTCGGCATCCACGCTGGCCGGTGCGCTCAGGCCGATTTGTGTCACCACGGCTTCGGCTACAGTGTCTGAACTGCGTTGCGCGCCCAGCTCGACGAACCATACGCCGTCTCGGAATGCCCGGTCGAGCTTGGCGGACAACGCCGCAGACAGAGCGGTCTTGCCCACGCCCCCGGGTCCGGTGAGTGTAACGAGGCGGGTAGAAGCAAAAAGTTCACGTGCGCTCGCCAGCTCGCGCTGGCGCCCGAACAATTCCGCCGCTGGTGGCGTCAGTGCTCGAGCCCGCGAGACTTGCCTACCCATCTCGGGCATTTTACTCCAGCGCCGACAGCGCAGTGAGCAGGGCGTAGTCGAGCGCGGACAGCGCCAGATCGGTGGCCTTCAGGCCTGCAAGGGGGTGCCGCATTGGGTGCCGAACGTCGTCCTGCTCCCACACGGTTTCGCCAAAGAACGAGGCCACGGAATGTTTGCGCCTCCTCCTACCTGCCGATGCCTTTCAGGGCGGCGTCGACCATGGCATCGGTGGCCTCCTCGTCCAGGTCCCCGGTCTGGAACAGAAGTCGGAAGTAAATTGGAGCGTAGAGCATTTCGGCGACGACATCAGGGTCGATGTCATCCCGCACGGCACCTTCGGCGACGGCGCGCTCGATCAAAAGCCTTGCGGCGTCGGCGCGTCCTTTCCAGAACCGTTGCTTGAACTCCTCGAGGGTTGCCGGATCATGCTGGCACTCTGCGATGAGCTGCGCGATCAGTCGCCCCTCCGGCCCACTGTAGACGCGTGCGAGTGACGCCAGATGTGCCCGCAGTGCATCGATAGCTGGACCCTCGTCGTGGATCGGGGTCTGCGCCACGTGGTTGTCGAGGAAGGAATCGATGACTACAGCCGTCTTGCTGGGCCACCACCGATAGATCGTCATCTTGCTGACACCGGCATGCTTGGCGATGCCTTCGATGGACAGCTTCTGCAGCGACACCGGCCCAGGTGGGGTGTCGTTGAGCAACTCCATGGTTGCCTGCAGGACCGCCTTGCGGCTTGCTTCACTCCGTACGGCCATGCCCGAAATGCTATCCGGTCCGTCTCGGATCGCAACTACCCGGGCCCTGGCCTCGTGGTGGTGGTTTGCACTGGCGCTGGTGATGGACACCACAGTGCTGTACGGTACGTATCGAATTGAATTGGAAGGAGTGGTTGAACCGGAACCCTCGGAAACGGTCGGTCTCGAGCTCGATCGTCGACGCGAGCCGGGACGCAACTCGACGGAATCGAATCCTGCGTACCCCATCGGAGAACGGGAGGTCGCGTCGTGGCTCCCGAGGAAAAGCCGTACCCATTCGCCACTCAGGCAGTGAACTGATTTCAGAAAGGCAGCACACAATGAATCAGCCTCAGGCGCGAACCGCCTCTATTCGTCGGGTGGTGACGGCGGTCGACGAGCAGGGCCGGTCATACGTCCTTGCCGACGGCAAGGCCCCCAACATTTTCAGGTCACCGACGGTTCCCGGATTCGGCGCCGCGCAGGTGTGGGCCACCGAACCGGGACCGGTGTCCAACGACGGCCGCCTCGACCCAGCTTCCGTCGACGCCGAGATCCCGATGTACCCGGAACTGGGTGGCACGATCTTCCGCGTCGCCGACTTCCCACCCGACAGCGTGTACGAAAAGGCCGGGAAGGACCAGCTATTCTCCGACATCGGCGGCGACCACGCGCGAGAGGAAGCGACCCACAGCGGCAACCGCCACTTCTGGTTCCACAAGACCGACTCGATCGACTTCGCCGTCGTAATCGAGGGCGAGATCTGGCTACTTCTCGATGAGGGCGAGTGCCGGCTCGAGGCCGGTGACGTGATCGTCCAGCGCGGCACCGCGCATGCCTGGTCCAACCGAACCGACGAGAACTGCCGGGTGGCGTTCCTTCTGTTCGGCGCCTTGCCGGTATCGACCGACGACACCCAGAGCGAATTGGCGGGGCAGTCGTCGTGACAGAAACACCGGGGGAGGTTCTGTGGTGCCCCGATCAGGCCCGCACAGAGGGCAGTGAATTCACCAGATTCGTCACCTGGCTGACCACATCGGGTCTCGTGACGCCGGGCACGATCGACGACTACCACGCACTGTGGCACTGGTCGGTCACCGACCCGAATGCGTTCTGGCGCGCGTTCGCCGACTACATCGGCATCGTCGTCGACACCCCGGACGGCGAACCTGTCGTGCCCGACACGATGCCCGGCGGGCGATGGTTCCCGGGAACGACGGTCAACTACGCCTCGTATGCGCTCGCCGACCACGACAACGCCGACGAGGCCATTGTGGCCATCGACGAGGACGGTACGACAACGACGACCACATGGCACGAGCTCCGCCGGCAAGTCGGCGCCCTCGCCGCGTTCCTGCGACAATCCAGGGTCCAGCACGGCGACCGCGTGGTTGCAATCCTGCCCAACCGCACCGAAGCGGTGGTCGGGTTTCTCGCCGCAGCCTCGGTCGGGGCGGTGTGGTCGATCGTCGCGCCCGAGTTCGGCGTCGGCGCCATCGTTTCGCGGCTGCAGCAACTCGAACCCGTCGTGCTGATCGCGGCGAGCGGTTACACCTACGGTGGCCGCCGTCTCGATCGCAGTGACGTCCTTGCCGACATCGTCGCTCAACTGCCGAGCCTGCGCGAAATCGTCTGGGTCGATACCGCTGCGGGTGTTCCGGCCACGTCGATGCGTACGCACTCCTGGCAGGACGTCGTGGCCGCCGAGCACGAATGGGAAGCCGACCAACTACCGTTCGACCATCCCCTGTGGGTGCTGTTCTCCTCGGGCACCACTGGCATCCCGAAGGGGATCGTCCATGGACACGGCGGCGTCGTCCTCGAGCACCTGAAAACCCTGACCCTGCACGCCGACCTTCGCCCCGGAGACAAGCTGTTCGTCGTCGGCACCACCAGTTGGGTGGTGTGGAACATGCTCGTCTCTGGGCTTCTGCGCGGGGCCACCATCGTTCTCCTCGACGGCAACCCCGCCCATCCCGACATCGACCGGGTCTGGCGAGTCGCTGCCGAGAACAAGGTGTCGATGCTCGGCCTCGGCGCTGCCTACACACACGCCAGTATGCGCGCTCAGCTGCGCCCAGGAACCGACCACGACCTCTCCGCGCTCCGAATGATCCAGGTCACCGGCTCCCCCCTGGCACCGGACGCATTCCGGTGGGTCTACGACGCCGTCGGGCCGGTGTGGCTGGCATCGGTCAGCGGGGGCACCGACATCGCCGGAATCTTCCTCGGCGGCGCGCCGACCGAACCGGTGCGTCTGGGACGCCTCCAGCCGCCTGCGCTCGGGGTTGCCGCCGCAGCATGGGACACCGCCGGCCACCCGGTGGTCGGCCAACCCGGCGAGCTGGTGATCACCAGCCCGATGCCGTCGATGCCGCTGTACTTCTGGAACGACCCCGACGGCTCGCGCTACCGCGAGAGTTACTTCTCGACGTACGCCGGTGTGTGGCGCCACGGAGACCTGGTCGAATTCGATACCGATCGCAGCTCGGTCATCGTCGGACGATCGGATTCGACACTGAACCGCAACGGCATCCGGATGGGCCCAGCGGACCTGTACCGGGTGGTCGAGGCGTTGCCGGAGGTCGAGGAGGCACTCGTGGTGGGTGTCGAGGAGACCGACGGCTACTACATGCCGCTGTTCGTGCAGTTGCACACCGGAACCGATCCCGAAGCCGCGATCACGGCCATCCGCAACGCGATTCGTGCGGCGCTGTCACCACGGTACGTCCCCGACGACATAATTGCTGTCTCGCGGATTCCGCACACCCGCACGGGCAAGAAGCTCGAGGTTCCGGTCAAGCGGATTCTGCTCGGGCACTCCGTGGACCAGGTGGTCGACCCGGGTTCGGTCGACGATGCGCAGGTGCTGATCGAGATCCGTGACCGCACGATACGACAGCGACAGGTGAGCGTGCCATGACGATCACCGAGCCGGTCCGCAGGCTGCTGGCGCAGGATTCGAGCCTGGCCGAATTCGGAATCAAGGTGCTCTCGGCGGGGGAGGGGCGGGCGGTACTGCACATGGTGATCGATGAGTCCGTGGCGAACGGCCACCGCATCGCCCACGGCGGGGTGATCTATGTCCTCGCCGACAGCGCCTTCGCGTGTGCCGCCAACAGCCGCACACCCGGAACAGCCACCGCCGGTGCGTCGATCGAGTACTACACCCCGGCACACGTCGGAGAGGAATTGGTGGCCGAGGCAATCGTCCGGCACCACACCGGTCGGCACTCCCTGGTCGACGTCACCGTCCGCAGCGGCCCCCGTGTCGTCGCGGAATACCGCGGCCGGGGGGCAGTCCTGCGCCGCCCGGACAGTGCGGTCGGCAACCGAACCGCCGACCAATCGGAAGAGAGATGAGGATGGACCAGAAACGATTCACACTGGGGACCTTCGACGCCGGCAACGGCCCATTCCCCGGACTGGTAGTCGACGACGACGTGTACGACATCAGTGCATTCACAGCCTACGACTCGACCGCCGCGCTACTCGAGGACTGGGACTCCGCGTTCAAGACACTGGCCGAGGCCGCGGTCTCACCCACTACGCCCGGAACACCCGCATCGGAACTGCGAACGCTGCCGCCGGTGACCCGGCCGGGCCAGATCTACGGGGCCGGAGCGAACTATCGCGAGCACATCATCCAGATGGCGGTAGCGCACAAGCTGGGCACCGCCGGACTGACGGACGAGGAGCTCGCCGAGGAGGCCGGCCACGACATCGACGAGCGCAAAGCGCACGGCGAACCGTATGTGTGGACCGGTGTCCCCTCGGCGATCAGCGGCGCCTACGACGACATCCTTCTTCCTACCGGATGGTCCGACCACGACTGGGAACTCGAGCTCGGCGTGGTCATCGGTCGTCGTGCTCACAACGTCACGGTGGCCGACGCACTCGACTACGTCGCCGGCTACACGATCTGCAATGACCTCACCACACGAAGCCTGGTTCCGCGCAGGGATATTGCGATGATGGGAACGGACTGGATGCGGGCGAAGAACTTCCCGACGTTCTACCCGACCGGCCCGTGGCTCGTTCCGGCAGCTTTCGTGCCGGACCCACTGAACCTGGGTATCCGGCTTCGCCTCAACGGTGACACGATGCAGGACAGCACCACGGGCGACATGGTCTTCGGCCCCGCGGAACTGATCTCCTACATCTCGCGCTTCGTCGAGCTCGAGCCCGGAGACATGGTGATCACCGGATCCCCGCCCGGCAACGGCTCGCACTGGGGCCGGTACCTCCGCCAGGGGGACGTCCTCGAATGCGAGATCGATGGTCTGGGCATGCAACGCACCCGCTGTATCGACGCCTAGTTGTACTGACCTGAGAGGTTGGGTTCGCGGGTGGCGGGTGGTTGGCCGCCGAGTGCGGTGTGGCCGCGGTGGTGATTGTAGGTGTGCAGCCATCGCGGGAACTCGTCGCAGCGTTCGCGGTCGCTGGTGTAGAGGCGGGCGTAGGCCCATTCGTCGTGCCGGGGTGCGGTGGAAGCGTTCGACTTTGCCGTTGGTTTGGGGTCGGTAGGGGCGGGTTCGGCGATGCTTGATCTCACCGAGTGCGTCTCGGAACGCGTGTGATCAGCAGGAACCGTTGTCGGTCAACACTTTTTCGACCGTGATGCCGTGCTCGGTGAACCATGCGTTGGCGCGTAGCCAGAACGCGGCGGCGGTGGCTTTGCGTTCGTCGCCTAACAGTTCGGAGTAGGCCAACCGTGAGTGTGCGTCGATCGCGGTGTGCAGGAAGTGGTAGCCGCGGACCGGACGGTGGTACTTGTCGAACTCGCCGCTGCTTTTGTCGGCTCGGGCATTGCGGCTGCCTGCCGAGCGACCGACCTTCCGCCATCCGCCGCCGGCGGGGATCTTGCCCAGTTTCTTGACATCGACATGAACGAGATCGCCGCAGTGCGGTGAGTGCATGCGACGGATCACCCGTCCGGTCGGGCGGTCGAGCCACCGCAGTCGAGCCAACCCGTAGCGGCTCAGGACCTTGTGCACTGTCGAAACATTCAAACCCAGCAGATACGCGATCCGGGCCGGACCCCAGCGGCGGATGACGCGGACCTTGATGATGCGCCACTCGGTGCGCGTCGGGTTTGGTTCGGGCTGCGATGTGGTCGTGACGTCACCAACGTTGGATCAGTACACCTAGTCGCCGCGGAAGCTGCCCGCTGGAGAGGCCGGGTGCTTGCGTTGGCTACGAAAACGTGGACATTAAAAATTATGAGGTTCGTCAGCTCGAATGCGAACGCGTCCGGACGGCCGTTTTCCATGTACGCCACGCTGTTGATCGCCTCACCGCTGCGGGTTGACGTATGCAAATGGGTGCGGGCTCGCTCGACCAGCAAGCCCGCACCCATTCTCGTACATACGATCTCACTCACCGACGGTGTAGGACCGGAGGTGTGAATCCCATCGTTGACCCCGCGGACTCATTCTTGGAGGCGAGCTTGCTCGCCAAGCCATGACCGGCTCTGAACCGGTCAACCAGATCAGAGCGTCTTCCGCGGGGCGTTTCACGATGCGGGGGAGCGGGGACCGCACACCCGGCTCACGCCCTTCCCTACCCATGCGGAGGTTCTGGTGGCAGCGGACGGGAACGTCGATCAGCCGCCGCAGGCAGGAGTTTTGGTGGTCGCACCATGACAATCTTGTCGATTCTTCCGTCGCGCACCTTGTTGGCATAGTCGGGATCGGCGAGGAGTTGCCGGGCAAGCATCAGAGCATCTCCGTGGCCGGATGCGATCGCGTCGGCACCCGTCTGCGGATCGGTTGTGCTGCTGAGGAACAGCGGGACATCGCCGACTGCCCCGCCTCCCGCCGGTGAGGTTCCCGGTGGGAGGCGGTCCTCGGTCATGAACGTTCTTCGGGCTTGCGGTGAGAATCGGCCAATCCTTGTCGGGCTTCCCATCCGCCCGAATCCGGCGAAGTCTTGGGAGAAAATCGCGGTCCCGTGGGAGTGCACGGCGGCGGTGAGCCGCTCCAGGTCGGGGATGAGATTGTCGGAGTCGACACGGAGCAGTGGCTGGAACGGTGCCTCGTCAACTCCTTGTGACGTCGCCGCTGACCCTCCGACGATGCGCCGACGCCGGTGGCGCGCTCGGTGAGGAACGCAATCGTTTGTCTGCTCGGACGTCCGCCCTTGTGCTGCTGCAGGACCGCCATCGGACCCTGACGATGCGGTTGGCGATCTCGAGGCCGTTGATACTCGGTGGCTGGAAGAGCCCTTCGCTCGGACGAACAAGGCCCGGGCGGAGTCTGTCATAAATTCTTCCGGTGACGTCTGTGGCAGTCGTGACTGCTGATGTTCTCTTCGGTGCGACGAATTTCGGAGCGATCGGTGTGTACGCCGCATTGGTGGGCCTGAAATCCGACGGAGGCCCTCCGGTCGCATCTGTCGTCACCGTGGGGTGCGAACGCGACCGGAGGGCTCCTTGCGGGTGCCCGGGTAGCCCGGGCTGCGGTGTCGGTACGCGAGGCCCCTATACCGGGGGTGCCTGGAACAGGCCCTTGTCCGGATCGTTGAACATCTGCTTGCTGATCCATTCGTTCATTGAGTCGGCGGTGCCCCACTCATCGGAGGTCTCCGGTTCGCTGGTGTCGTACAGGCTCGGGTGCCAGGTGTCCTCGTCGAGAAGTTCGAGTTCGGTGGTGTACTCCATCGTGTTGCCGTTGGGATCGTGGAAGTAGGTGAAGGTGTTGTCGCCGGCGCGGTGTCGGCCCGGTCCCCAGATCTTCGGGACCTCGGCTCGAATGAGCCGTCCGCTACCGCGCATGTATTCGTCGAGCCCACGCATCTCGAACGACACGTGATTGAGCGCGGTATGGGGGCACCGGGCGATCGCCATACTGTGATGCTGCGGTCCACAGCGCAGGAACCACATGAGCCCACCCATGTGGGGATGGACGAGGGTGTCGGAGAGACGCAAGTCGAGGTGCTTCACGTACCAGGCCAACATCTTCTCGGGCTCAGGCGAGTTGAGTACCACGTGCGACAGTCGCACGGGAATGGCTTCACGTTCCTCGATCTTGCGGTGTGTGCGGGTCTCGACGTCGGCGGAAACTTCGAGGACGCGACCTTCGAGGTCGAAGAACCGGAATCCGTAGCCTCCGCCGGGCGTCTGCAGGATGTCGGGTTCGCTGATCAGCGTGACGTTCGCACCGGCGAGGCGGTCGGCGAGCTGATCGACGGATTTGCGGTCTGCTGCGCCGAAGGACACGAGATCGAGTCGCTTCTCGTCGGCGCGTCTGACACGCACGATGTACTGCTCAGGCGAGCCTTCGGCCGCGAAGTACGTCAAATTGCTTTCGCCGCCGACATCGGTCAGGCCCCAGTTGTTGCCGTAGAACGCGACCTGCTTGTCGTATTCGGGGACCGCTATGTCGACGTGACGTAGGTGGGTGATCGGACTGAATGACACGGAAATCTCCTTCGGGTACCAGTTCAGGGCAGTGACGGGCAAGGGCTCGTCACTGTGGCAGGGGCGCGGCCTGGACGGCGGGGGCGAGCGCCGCTTTGAGGGTGGGGACGAGTTCGAGCAGTAGCCCGAGCTCCTCACACGTGTCGGCGACACCGAGCACGTACCGGTCCGGGCGCAGGACCACGGCCTTGCCATTCACCGAGGCGAGCAGGTCGGAGAACGTCTCCGGGTCGGTGAGCACCACGGTCTCGCCATCACCGGTGAGCGCCCCCTGAAGCTGTGGTGACAACCCGGCGATCATGTCCTCGGGTGCTGCCACGAGGAACCGGACGCCGACCAGATCGTCGAGGCGTGTTCCGTCGGACAGCCGGGGCTGCAGGGAAAGTCGGCCCGCACTGTCGTTGAGTTCGGCGGTATGCAAGCCGGGACCGAGCGCCGGCGACGGGGGTGCAGATGCACCGGGGTTCGCGCGCACGTAGGCGTCGCGATGTTCGGCGGTCTTGCGGTACGTGGTCTGCAGAATGCCTGCCATCGTCGCCGCCTGCTCCACCCAGTAATGGGCGTGCGGACGCCGCTCGCTCTCGTAGGTGTCGAGCAGGTCCACGTCGGCGAGACCCCGCGAGACCAGACTCAGCTTCCAGATCAGGTTGGCGACATCGCGCATGCCGGCGCACAGTCCCTGGCCGAACAGTGGCGGAGCCTGATGGGCGGCGTCCCCGGCGAGGAACACATTGCCCGCACGCCACCGCTTGGCAACCCGTGCGCGGAAGGTATAGATCGCGGCCCGGTCCGGCGTGAATCGGTCCGTCGGCAGAACGCCGTGGCTGATGCGCTCGATGGCGGCCGCGGTGGTGATCTCCTGGGGATCATCGTCCGGCATGACCTTGAACTCCATCCGGACCCGCTTGCCGGGAAGGCGAACCCACAGTGCCGGCCGACTGTAATGACCGAGGAACACCATGTCGCCACTGATGTCGGGCTCCCCGTCCAGTAATCCGTCAACGACCAGCCACGGATCATCGCTACCGAGGCTTTCGGTCCGGACATCGAGCAGTCGCCGCACCGTCGAGGTAGCCCCATCAGCTGCGATGACCCATCGCGCGGTGAGGGTCTCCGTAGAGCCCTCGGCGTCTGTGACCACACAGCGAACCCCGTCGGCAATGTGCTCCAGATCGGTCAAGGTGGTCCCCGAGCGAAGTGACACGCCGGCCTGGCGGTCCACCTCGCTGCGCAGCAGTACCTCAATGTCGGGCTGATGGAACATGACGTCGTCATGCCATGCCTGTGTTCCGAGTTTCCCCGTTGGATGTGAGAACAGCGTCTCGCGTGCTTCATTCTCCATGCGGAAGTCCGTCATCGGCTTACATCGAGCCATCGCCTGTTCGCCCAGGCCGAGGGCTTGAAATGCGCGAAGGGTCTCTCCATCGAAGTGCACCGCCCGAGCCTGTGGCCACATGCTACTTTCGCGTTCGATCCCGATCGCTGAGATCCCGGCCTGGCCGAGAAGAGCGAGGGCGGCCACCCCCACGGGGCCGCCGCCGACGACCACCACTTCGTAATCCCAAGACACGTGAGCTCCTTGCTGTACTAGACGTCTCGTATCGATTTCCGTACTCTAACCCCATGCGATGTGGATCACAATCACTTTCTGTAGCGATATGTACGAGGGCTTCGAAACAACTCACACGGAGGCACAGTCGATGACGGTGCAGCAGTCGGTGTTCGTCGTCCCCCCGGTCGTGGCGGTGGCGCAGCATCGGGGGCTGTTCGCCGCAGCGGGCGTCGATGTGGAGACAAAATTGGTGGGGTCCTCCCACGAACAGCGCCGGGAACTCGACGAAGGCCGAGCGGATGTCGGCATCACCGCGACAGACAACCTGTTCGCCTGGAATGCAACGGGTTCGGACATCGCGGTGATAGCACAGATCGAAACGACCACCGATCTTGCCTTGACGCTTCGGCCCAAATTGCTATCGACCGATGGTCTCGACGTGATTCGTCTGGCGGTCGACGCCCCTACGAACGGCTTCGCCATCGTCGCGTACTCGATGATGGCGCGGCTCGGCCGGACGAAAGACCAGTACGAGGTCGTCGAGGTGGGTGGCGTGCGCGAACGGTTCGAGTCACTGATCGCCAACACGGCGGACGTGACTCTCCTGGCGCCGCCGCTGGACGAGATCGGCCGCGATCAGGGGATGACCGTTGCCATGCGGATAGCGGAACTGGTGCCGTCCTACCCCGGCCTCGGAATCGTGTCCACCCGAAAGGTCCTCTCGGGAAAAATGGACGAAATTGTCCGGTATCTCCGAGCTTTGGCCGCGGCCCACCGGTGGATGCAACAGGCGGCGGCATCCGAGGTCGAGCAAGAACTGCTCGCCACGGGGTTCGGACAGGCTGCGGTCGCCTCTGCTCTCGCCGCGGTGCCGCAGACCCTGGCCCCCTCCGGTATCGGCATTCGGGCGCTCGCCCAGCTGCGCGATGACCTCGGCATGATCGTCCAGGGTGCACCGGAGGCCGGTGATCTGATCGACCTCCGCCCGCTGCAGGCCGCCGGGCTCGTGCCGATACACAACCGCGAGGACGGCTGCGAACCGCTCTGACGGTCCGAATCCGGGACACCGGTCGAATGGACGCCGCCGAGGCAAGCAGAAAATGGCCGGCCCTCGAGCGCAGATCGCGGCGGCGTGTGTGCGCTGGGTCGGCGCGCGCCAGTGGCACTCTGCGATTCACCGGGGCGCACCGGGAACGCTGCAGGTGCCACCGAACCGAAACTGGCGCGAACCCGCGTCCACGTGTCCGAGAGATGTCGGCGGTGCGCAGCACGTCTGACGGGGGAGTGGGTATACGAGAGACGGGTTCACGGAGTGACTTTCGCCGACATCAGGTCGGGCGCATCGGAGTGTTGATGCGATGACTCCCCGGCCCGGGACAAGCTGTGCACGAGATGATCGAGGAAGACCTGTGCCCGCGGGCTGAGGGTCATGTGCCGGGGCCAGGTCGCGACCACGCTGGTGCGGCCGGCACGAGGGGTGAGCGGTCGCGTCACCAGGGGTCGTCCTTCGGAGGTGGTGTCGGGAGAGTTGGGACGGGACATGAGCAGGCCGTATCCGACTCCTCGCCCCACCAGAGCCCGGACGAGATCGATTGTGGGAACGGCGGTGCCGACAGTGGGTTGTACCCCCTGCTCGGCGAAGATTCGATGGGTGTTGGCCGTGCTCGGCGCCGAGTCGAGCAGAACGAGAGGTTCCTCGGCGAGCTCGTGCAAGGCCACGCTGATCCGGTCGGCGAGTCGATGGTCGGCCGGCAGCACGGCCATGACCTCGGTCTCGTACACCACCCGCTTGTTTAGGTCCGAGGGTAGAAACATGTCGTACAGAACCGCGAAGTCCAAGGTGCCGTCGGCCAGTGACGGCAGCAGCTCGTCGTCCCCACCGACCCGGACCCCGACCTTGGCCTTCGGGTGTGCGCCGGCGAAGTGCGCGAGCACCGGCGGCAGCACCGTGGCGGCGAACCCTACATAGCAGCCGACCCGGATGGGGCCGGTGATCTCCCCACGCGTGGCAGCGAGATCACCGACGAGGGAGGACACTTCGTCGACGAGATGACGCGCACGATGGGCGAAGTACTGTCCCGCCGGCGTCAGCTGCAAACCCTTCGCCTTGCGGCGCACGCACAGTTGCTCCCCGACGATTCGCTCTACCTCCGAAACCGACTGTGACAGACCTGATTCGGATATGTGCAACGCCGCCGCAGCCTCCGACAACGTCCCATATCGCGGGAGGGCGGAAAACAACTCGAGCTGGCGGACGGTGAGCTGACCCATGTGAAACTTCCGTTCAACTGAAGATATTTGCCATTTTTATTCACTTTACGAGAAGTACTCGGTGATGTGAACTAAGTCTCAACCCCAATGTGGTGCACAACACGCACAAGATGGAGAACGACATGACCGACACGGCAGCCACGCGGCCAATGTCCTGTCCGGTGACCCACGCCCCGGCTTCCGCCGGCGAGAGCGCACTTCCGCTGAGAGGTACCGTCGACCCGGCTGACTTTCCCCCGGCACCCGAAGTCGACTGGGTGGCACCCGGTGAACTTGCCGCCGACCCGTACCCGACGTACCGGCGTCTTCGCCACGAGGCGCCGGTGGCGTGGGTCCCGGCCGTGAACAAGTACCTGGTCACCAGCTACCACGAATGCCACGAGATCGAGTGCGACCAGCAGATCTACACCGCCGATGTCGGGGGCAGCGGCGCGACCATGCTGCGAGCGCTGGGTGGGCATCCGATGCTGCGCAAGGACGATCCCGACCATGCGTCCGAACGATCGACGATCAATCCCACCTTGCGTCCGAAGATGGTCAAGTCCGTATGGTCCGAGGTGTTCACCCGCAACGCGCGTACCTACCTGGACGTCCTTGCCGATGCCGGTCCTGGGGCTGCCGAACTGAACCGGGACTACGCAGCGCCGGTGGCGTCGCAGAACCTGGTCGATCTGCTGGGGCTGCCGGATGTCGATGTCGAGGACATGCGGCGGTGGTCTCATGCTTTCATCGCCGGCACCGGCAACCTGCTCGACGATCCGGACATCTGGGTCCGTTGCGAGCAGGCCCGCACCGAGGTCGACGCCCTGCTCGATGTCTTGATTCCCTTCTACGAGAAGCATCCGAATGAGTCGATGACCTCGGCACTGGTCGGCAGCGGACTGCCTCGGCAGGCGGTGGCCGCGAACGTCAAGCTGACCATCACCGGGGGAATGAACGAGCCGCAGCACATGATCACCAACATGGTGTGGGCGCTGTCGAGGCATCCGGACCAGCAGCGGCGGGTGTCCGAGGACCGGTCGCTGTGGCCGGCGGTGTTCGACGAGACCGTGCGTTGGCTGTCGCCGATCGGCATGTACCCCCGTCAGACCACCCGCCCGGTGGTGCTCGGGGGGGTGCGCCTTCCCGCCGGTGCGGCCATCGGTGTGGTGGTTGGCTCCGCCAATCGCGACGAACGCTACTTCGACGCCGATCCCGCGGTGTTCGACATTTCCCGCCCACGCCGCCCGCACCTAGCGTTCGGCAGCGGGGTACATCTATGCGCCGGCCACTGGGCGGCCAAGAGCGCCGTCGGCGAGATCGCGGTGCCCCTGCTCTACGAGCGCTTCCCCGACCTGCGCATCGATATCACCCGCGAAACCCGATGGGACGGATGGGTGTTCCGAGGACTGACCGATCTTCCGGTCACCTGGGACAACTGAGAAAAGAGAGAGACCGCCATGTCAAAAGTCACCTTCCACCAGCCCGCCGGGCGCAGCGATGTCCTCGACGTCCCCGACGGCACATCCCTGATGCGCGCCGCGGTCACCAACTCGATCCCCGGCATTGTCGGCGAATGCGGCGGACAGGCCATGTGCGCCACCTGCCATGTCTACATCCGATCCGCGCATCTGACGGATCTACCCGACGTCGGCGAGGACGAGGACGAGATGCTCGACTGCACCGCCACCGCCCGCGACCCGCAGCGGTCCCGTCTGGGTTGCCAGATCCTCGTCACCACCACCCTCGACGGTCTCGAGGTCGATCTCCCGGAAAGCCAGATCTGACATGAGCGCGACGGTCATCATCGGCGCGGGCCATGCCGGGATCCAGCTCGCCGACTCCCTGCGAACCCGCGGCCACGATCGCCCGATCACGGTGCTCAGCGCCGAATCGGAACTGCCCTACCAACGCCCCCCGCTGTCGAAGGACTACCTCGCCGAAGGCGATCCGCAACCGTTGCCGCTGCGTGGCGCCGAGTTCTATCACGATCACGAGATCGACCTGCGGCGCGGCACCGCTGTCACTGGAATCGACCCGCGCACCCGCACCATCGGGTGCGCAGACGGCACCCGGATGCACTACGACGATCTCGTTTTGGCCGCCGGCTCCCGCAACCGACGCCTCACCCTTCCCAGCGCACAGGGACCCGGGGTGCACTACCTGCGGACAGCCGCCGACGCCGCCCTCCTGCACGACGACCTCGACCGCGCGACGGCCGCCGTCGTCATCGGCGCCGGTTTCATCGGACTCGAATTCGCCGCCGCAGCGGCCCGGCGCGGCATCGACGTCACCGTCGTCGAATGCGGTCCCCGGCCACTCGCCCGCGCCCTGACCTATGCCACCACCGACCAGCTCACCGTCACTCACCGCGCCGCGGGTATCGACTTTCAATTCGACGTGCAGGTGTCGGCGATCGAACACGCCCACGGACGTGTCTCCGCCGTCGTCGGCCACGACGGCCGCCGATTCCCCGCCGACCTCGTGGTCATCGGTATCGGCGCCGACCCTCAGACCGATCTGGCCGCCTCCGCAAACCTGCGGATCGACAACGGCATCCACGTCGACGAATTCCTACGCACCAGCGACGAGCACATCTGGGCGATCGGCGACTGCGTCAGCTTTCCCTGCACACACGCCGGGACCAGGGTTCGGCGGGAATCGGTGCAGAACGCGGTCGACCAGGCCCGGGCCCTGGCGGCCACACTCACCGGGACCCCCACCACATACCGGGATCTACCCTGGTTCTGGAGCCACCAGGGTGCCTGCAAGGTCCAGATCGCCGGCGCCGGCGGACCTATCGACCGCACCGTGCTCCCCACCGACCCCGGCACCGGAAAATTCTCCACCTTCTGCTTCCGCGACGACATTCTCGTCGCCGTCGAATCGGTGAACCAGCCCGCCGTGCACCTGGCCGCCCGCAAAGCGCTATCGGCGCCCCAACGGCCCAGCCTCGCCGACCTGACCCGGGCCGGCTTCGATCTCAAATCGCTCTCCCCAGCTCGATCCGCCGCGATCTCCATGGGCTGAACAGTCCCTGCACCACCCCGCTCGACTGGCACACGCCCGCGTGCCGCACCCGCGCAACGCCATGCGCACCGGAGTGCTGAAATTCAACTGCGACAACCCCTTCCAAGTGTCATCCGGGACAGTCACGCCGCACCTGTGCCTTCGGCGGATCCGCACCTGAACCTTCGGCAGCTCTCTCTGGCTGGCGGAACGCCTACGGAGGGACAACGAACGGCACCGCCGGAGCAGGAGTGCTATCCGAAGGTCGGCACCCTGCGGGGGAGCACGGTGGTTCGACGTATTCCTCCGCATCCCTTGGGGGCAGCTTCTTCCGTTTCACCGTGGAAGTTCCACGGTTGCTTGAAATTTACGAACTCCGCGGGATGGGCTGAGATAGCCCCAGGCGATGTGACGCCGATTACACGAAGCGATCCTCGCTCGTCTCGCTCGATTTCCTCCCTGTCGAAGGTGTGTACCCATGGTGTGTAATGAAGAGATCCGTCGCGGATGGCCAAGTATCGTCATCGCCGCTTTCGGGTCGGCGGTCGGTATCTCCGGATTGCTGTTGTACACGATCGGTTTGTTCACGGCCGACCTCGAACACGCCATCGGACTGAGCAAGACCTCTTACGGTCTCGGCTTGCTGGTGGTCAGTGCGGGGGTCGCAGCGGGAACCGTGTGCACGGGGCGCGCGATCGACCGCTTTGGAACGAGACGGGTCATTGTCTTCGGGCAACTGTCCTTCGCGTCCGGCTATCTGGCCCTCGCGACGATAGTCGACACCGTTCCCGCCTTCCTCGCGGTCATGTTCGCGCTCGGCTTCCTCGCCAGCGCATCCGGCCCGGTCGGATTCACGCGAACGGTAAGCCTGTGGTTCGTCAAGTCGCGCGGGTTCGCCCTCGGACTCGCGATGACCGGAATCGGTGTCGCGGCGGCCGTCGTTCCGCTCGTCGTCAACAGCGTCATTGCCGAGCACGGCTGGCGGGCGGGGTTCCTCGTGCTCGCCGCGATCGCGGCGAGCGGCATCGCTCCCGTGCTCGCCTTTTTGAAAGAGCCCTCGGCAACGGCCAATGGGGGACAGGACGGCCACTCTACCGAGCGTGTCGAGCTCGATGCGCCTGCGCCTGCGCGTGCCCGCGCGTCTTTCGCCGCGATTCGTCGGGATTGGACCTTCTGGAGATTGTTGAGCACGTTTTTCATGATGTCATTCGCCTTCGTGGGTTTGCTGACACATTTCGTTCCGATGCTGCGGACGATGGATGTGGAGCCGTCGCAGGCCGCGACCTTGGCGTCCCTGATCGGCTTCGCAGTCATCGGCAGTCGGATCGTGGTGGGTTTTCTGCTCGATCGCTTCCGCCCGGGCCTGGTTGCCGCAGGGGTGTGCGCCTCGAGCGCTGTCGGCACAGCCTTCCTGATCGTCGGAGGCGCCGCTTTCGCTCCACTCGCTGCAATCGCGTTGGGACTGGCCATCGGCGGAGAGATCGACATGATCGGCTTCTTCACCGCTCGTTACTTCGCACTCGCGGGATACGCCCGCGCGTATTCCTGGATGTACACGGGTTTCGTGATCGCGGCAGGAGTCTCACCGTTGCTCATCGGGATAGTGTTCGATGCCCACGGTGCGTACTCGGCAGCACTCATCCTGTGCGGAGCCTTGGCCACCATCTGTGCCTTCGCCTTCGCCACACTGCCGGCACCCCCTCCGCGGACGTCGCCGGCCTACGCCCTCCCGCAGCCCGCCGAAACGGCGTTGTAGATGAAGTCAAAAACCCATTGCGGTTCGAGACGTATCGTATAGAATTCCCAGGGACAAACTAGGAGGCCAAAATGAAGCTAGGCAGGGTGGTGCGACCGACCCCTGACGGTCCGCGCGCACGAATCGTCGCGGTGCAGCCCGACTCCGAACGGGTGATCGACCTGGCGCAGGCATACGCGCTGACGCTGCAACGCTCTGGTGCGGAACCGGAGCGCGCGTCGAAGATCGCCCGCTCCATCTTTCCGTCCAGCATGGCCGCTGCCATCGGTGGCGGCGATGTCTTTCTGGATGCTGCGCACGATGCCCTCGAGACCGCGGACGACGCATCACTGCCGTTACTCGAGGTCCAGTGGTGTGCGGCGGTCGATTCCCCGGTCATTCGGGATGGGCTGACCTTCAGTCAGCACATCATCAATTTCAGTGAGAAGGTCACGCACGCGCTGCCCAATCCCAACATCTACAAGATTCCGGGATACTTCAAGGGCTCGACCGCAACGGTGTACGGGCACAACGAAGAAATTCCCTACCCGGACTTCACAGACGCATTCGACTACGAGCTCGAGATCGGCTACGTCGTCGGCCGGCGCGGACGCAATCTGACGCCGGACGATGCGCTCGATCACCTCTTCGGCATCACCATCTTCAACGACTTCAGTGCGCGCGACGTGCAGGGCGCCGAGATGGCGATCGGCATGGGCCCGCAGAAATGCAAGGACTTCGCCTACGGCATCGGCCCATGGATCACCACCATGGACGAGGTCTCATCCATCGAAGGATTGACCGGCTCCGTGAGGGTCAACGGCGAGACCTGGTCCACCTGTGTGGCAGGGGACATGGTGTACACACCCGCCGAGTTGGTCGCGTACGTCTCGATCGCCGATTACCTCCAGCCGGGCGACCTGATCGGTTCCGGCACTCTGGGATTCGGGTCTGGACTCGAACTCGGCAAGACGCTCTCACCCGGCGACGTCGTCGAACTCGAACTCGAATCCGTTGGTACATTGCGGTCACCTATCAGTAAGACCCGCGAAAAGGCGCCGTGGTGGCCTGAGCCCCGGCCGTATCCCTTCGAGGTCCAGGACGTCAACTGAACGACGTTCGCGGTGCCGAGCCGGAGGCCGGGGTGGTGAAAGGGAGCGCGGCACCTCCCGCCGGACTCTTGCGAGCCCCTCGGCCTCCGGCAAGCCCCACACTCAATCAGGATGCATGTCTGTCCGAGACCCCACGCCGTCACCAAATACAAGTGAACGGCGCGAAAGGAATTCCATGACGAACGCTGTCATCGTGGACACTGTTCGCCTCGCCTCCGGTAAGGGCAAGCCGGGCGGCGCGCTGTCCGGCACGCACCCGGTCGAACTGCTGGCGCACGTGCTCCGCAGCATCGTCGAACGCAACGGCATCGACCCCGCACAGGTCGACGACGTCATCGGCGGCTGCGTCGGGCAGGCCGGCGAGCAGGCCCTCAACATCTCCCGGACGGCGCTGCTGTCGGCCGGATTCCCGGATTCGGTTCCGGCCACCACCGTCGACCGCCAGTGCGGCTCGAGCCAGCAGGCGGCGCACTTCGCCGCGCAGGGTGTCATCGCCGGCGCCTACGACATCGTGATCGCCTGCGGTGTGGAGTCGATGTCCCGCGTCCCGATGGGTACGACGACCCTCGGGCAGGACGCGTCCGGCCCGGGCATCGCCGCCCGCTACCCCGAAGGTCTTGTCAACCAGGGCATCTCCGCGGAACTGATTGCAGCGAAGTGGAAGTTCGACCGGGACACCCTCGACGCGTTCTCCGCGCAGTCGCACCAGCGGGCCGCCGACGCCGCCGCGAAGGGGCTGCTCGACAAGGAGATCGTCCCGATCACCGTCACGAACAAGGCCGGGGAGACGGTGACGCACCTCGTCGACGAGACCGTGCGCGCCTCCACCACCGCCGAGGGACTGTCCGGGCTGAAGTCGTCGTTCTACTCCGAGAAGTACGCGGCCCGGTTCCCCGAGGCGCAGTGGCACATCACCCCGGGCAACTCGTCGCCGCTGACCGACGGCGCGTCCGCGGCGCTGATCATGAGCGAGGAGATGGCGTCGAAGCTGGGGCTGACCCCGCGGGCCCGGTTCCATTCGTTCGCCGTTGCCGGTGACGACCCGGTCTTCATGCTCACCGCGCCGATCCCGGCGACCAAGAAGATC
>NZ_JBFUGT010000009.1:0-103773 GCF_056402775.1 Rhodococcus sp. P3_B8 | reverse complement strand
TGGTGGCCAGGACCGCGGGGGTGGCGAACGCGTGCGTGATCCGCTCGGCCGCGAGCAGTTCCGTCAGTGCGGCGCCGCCGTACACGTGCGGCGCCGCGATGACCAGTCGCGCACCGGCACCGAACGCCATGAGGTATTCGAGCATCGTCGCGTCGAACCCGGGTGACGCGAGATTCAGGACGCGCGAGGCATTCGTCGTCGCGTACCGGGCGCGCTGATCGATCGTGAAGTTCTGCAGCCCCGCATGGGGGATCACGACGCCCTTCGGTGCCCCCGTCGACCCGGATGTGTACATCAGATACGCCGGATGGCCCGGTCGCAGCGGTACGACCCGGTCGTCGTCGGTGATCGGATGGGATTCCCATCGCCGCGTCGGACCCGGATAGTCGAGGAGCAGCCACTCCACACCGTCGGGCATCCGATCGCGCTGTTCGGCGACCGTGAGTCCCGCCACCGCCCCGCAGTCGGCGAGGATGTCGGCGATCCTCCCCGGCGGCAGATTCGGATCCACCGGGACGAACGACGCACCCGACTTCGCCACCGCCCACACCGACACCACCAGTTCCACCGACCGGACGAGCCCGATCGCCACGTGGTCCTCCGGTCCGATTCCGCGGCGGATCAACACCCAGGCCAGGCGGTTCGACCAGTCGTCGAGCTCGCGATACGACATCACCGCGTTGCCGTAGGACAGCGCGACGGCGTGCGGGTCCCGGGCGGCCGCGGCGGAGAGGATCTCCGGCAGCAGCCGGGTCGTGCCGGTGGGCCGCCCGCGCACCGGGACGAGGGCCTCGCGTTCGCCGGGCGACAGCAGATCGAATCGGGCCAGTGGAATCTCCGGGTCGGCGACCACCGCGTCGAGGAGCCGCACGTATCGTTCGGCGAACTTGCGGACGGTCGCGGCGTCGAAGATGTCGGTGGCATAGGTGAATCCGGCGCTGATTCCGGCGGGTTCCCCGCCCTCCCCGAATCGTTCGGCCAGGGTCAGCTGCAGGTCGAACGTGGAGACGGAGACACCGAGGTCGATCTCCTCCACGTCCAGTTCCGGAAGGCTCGGAGTGGGCCGCACGACGTCCTGGAATTCGAACAGCACCTGGAACAACGGCGCGTGGGCCGTGGTGCGCGGCAGAGCGAGCGCCTCGACCACCCGCTCGAACGGCACCTCCGCGTGCGCGAACGCCTCCAGATCGCAGTCCCGCACGGCGGCGAGCAGCGCGGTGAACGAGTCGGCGCCGTGGACGGGGGTGCGCAGTGCCAGGGTGTTGACGAACATCCCCACCACGTCGTCGAGGACGGCCTCGCCGCGGCCCGCCACCGCGGATCCGATCACCACATCGGTGGTGCTTCCCAAGCGGGACACCAGGACCGCGAACGCGGCGTGCGTGACCATGAACACGGTCGCATCGTGTTCGCGGGCAAGGGCCACCACCTTCCGGTGCAGGCGGTCCCCGATCTCGAACGACTCCCGCGCGCCGGCGAGCGACCGGTGTTCGGGACGTGCGCGGTCCATCGGCAGGTCCGTCACCACCGGCGCGTCGGCGAGCGCGGAATGCCAGTACCCGAGCTGGCGGGACATCAGGGAGCCGGGATCGTCCTCCGACCCGAGCAGCGCCCGCTGCCAGATGCTGTAGTCGGCGTACTGCACCGGAAGCGGCACCCAGTCCGGCGCGTCCCCCCGCGCCCGGGCGGTGTACGCGGAGGTGATGTCGCGGGCCAGCGGGCCCAGCGACAGCGCGTCCGCCGCGATGTGATGGACCACCAGGGCCAGCGCGTGATCATGCGGACCGACCTCGAACAGGTGCGCCCGCAACGGAACCTGCGCGGTCACCTCGAAGCCCGCGGACAGCGCCGCCGCGAGTCGGTCCCGCAGGTCGCTCTCCCCCGACACCCTGACCGCGCGGAGGGCGGGCACCGCGGCCGACGCCGGGATCACCGACTGCACCGGCGTGTCCCCCCGCATCGGGAAGACCGTTCGCAACGCCTCGTGCCGGTCCACGACGTCCGTCAGCGCCGCGTGCAGCGCCGCGACGTCGAGAGGGCCGCGCAACCGGAAGGCCGCCGCGATGTTGTAGGCGGGCGACGTCGTGTCGAACTGGTCGAGGAACCACATCCGCGTCTGCGCTAGCGACACCGGCGCCGCCGCGGACCGGTCCGTCGCCACCAGCGGCGGCCGGTCCGCCGAGGCCGCCCGGCTCACCCGAGCCGCCAGCGACCGCACCGTCCGCGCCTCGAAGACGTCGCGCACTCCCACACCCGCACCGAGCACACCCTGAATCCGCGCCACGACCTTCGCCGCGATCAGCGAGTTGCCGCCGAGCGCGAAGAAGTCGTCGTCGATCCCGACCGCGGGCACGCCGAGCAGCGCGGCGAAGATGACCGCGAGCGACTCTTCGACGGGAGTGCCCGGTGCCACGAATTCGCGAGAAGCTGCGACGGGCGCCGGAAGCGCCGCCCGGTCCAATTTCCCGTTGACGGTGAGCGGCAGCCGTTCGAGGATCGTCACCGACGCCGGGACCATGTACGACGGCAGCGCGCCTCCGGCGAATTCCAGCACGGCCTCCGTGTCGACGATCGCACCCGCCTCGGGCACCACGTACGCCGCCGGTGCCGGGCCGGTCACCGGATCCTCGTGCAGGGTCACCACCGCCTGCGCGACCCCGTCGCACCGGCCCAGCACCCATTCGATTTCGCCGAGTTCCACCCGGAATCCGCGGATCTCGACCTGCAGGTCGTCGCGTCCGAGGTAGTCGAGACTCCCGTCGCGTCGCCACCGCACGACGTCCCCGGTCCGGTACATCCGGGCGCCCGACGCATCCGCGACGAAGCGGGCCGCCGTGAGCCCGGCGCGGCCCAGGTAGCCGCGCGCGAGTTGCGGTCCCGCCACGTACAGTTCGCCGGCCACCCCGACCGGCACCGGACGCAGCCGCGCGTCCAGCACCGACACCCGGAATCCCGGAATCGGCCGCCCCACCTTGCTCGTCCACGCGGTGGCGGCGAGTCCGCGGCCGAGCGGGAGGTGCGTGACGTGCACCGTCGTCTCGGTGATGCCGTACATGTTCACCAGCACGGGTGCGTCCTCACCGTGGCGGGAGTACCAGCGTTCGAGTTGCCCGAAGTCGAGCGCCTCGCCGCCGAGCACGACGTAGCGCAGCGGCGGTGGGCTCGCGCCGTCCTCCGTATCGGTGGCCTCGATCAACTGCGAGAACGCCGTCGGCGTCTGGCTCAGCACCGTCACCCGCTCGCGGCGCAGCAGCGCGAGGAACGCGGCGGGCGATCGGGTGGTGTCGAAGTCGACGACGACGAGCGTCCCGCCGTGCAGCAGCGCGCCCCACAACTCCCAGACCGAGAAGTCGAATGCCGGGGAATGGAACATCGTCCACACGTCGGTGTCCCCGAACCGGAACAGATCCCGGGTGCTCGTGAAGAGCGAGACCACGTTGCGGTGCGACACCGCGACGCCCTTCGGACGTCCCGTCGATCCCGACGTGTAGACGACGTAGGCCAACGAGTCCGGATCGACCGGTGGCCGTTCGGCGTCGGTCAGCGGGTCCGCGGAGATGCCGCCGGGATCCGTGTCCGTCGAATCGAGGAGCAGGACGGGGACGTCCGACGCCGGCAGCGCGCGTTCGGTGTCCCGGGTGGCCAGAATGCACACCGGGTCGGCGTCGTCGAGGACGAGCGCCGACCGTTCACCGGGATGATCCGCGTCGATCGGGACGTAGGCGGCCCCGGCCTTGACGACCGCCACGAGCGCGACGACGAGCGCCGCCGAGCGCGGCATCGCAACCGCGACCGAGAACTCCGGGCCCCCTCGCTGCGAGAGCAGTTTCCGTGCAAGCCGATTCGACCGGGCGTCGAGGTCGGCGTAACTCAGGCGCTCGCCACCCGACACGACCGCGGTGGCGTCGGGGGTCCGCGCTGCCCGGGCGGCGAACAGCTCACCGAGTGTCGTTTGCTCGGCGGTATCGGCCGGACGGGTCGACCAGTCCTCCAGCACAGCGCGTTCGGCCGGTTCGACCAGGTCGATGTCGCCGATCACGACGGACGGATCCGCGGCGGCGGCCTCGGCGGTCCGCACGAACCGCCGAGCCAGTCCCTCCACGGTGGCGGCGTCGAACAGGTCTGTCGCGTAGGTGAATCGGGCCGTCGTGTCCGACACCGTCACGCGCAGATCGAGGTCGCCGAGTTCTCCTCCGGGGTCCGAGAATTCGAGCAGCACCTGGAAGAGCGGTGCGTGCGACCCGGACGGCGGCGGGTCGAGCGCGTCCACGATTCGCCGGGCGGGCACGCAGCGGTGGGCGAACGCCTCCGCGTCGGCGTCCCGCACGGTGCCGACGTACTCGTCGACGCGATCCGAGCCGCGCACGTGGGTCCGCAGCACCACCGGGTCGGTGTCCGTCCGCCTGCCGATGACGACGTCGTCGGTACGGGCCGACCGTGCCAGCACCAGCGCCAGCACCGCATGGGTCACGGTGGCGGCGTCCGTGCGGTGTGCGGCGGCGAACGCGTCGAGCGTGCGCCGCAGATCCGGGTCGAGGGCGACGTCGACGGCGGCGCTGCGGTGGGACGGCCGTGCGGGCCGCGGGCGGTCGGTGGGCAGGTCCAGCACCGGGGGCGCGTCCGCCAGTGTGCGCGTCCAGAAGTCGAGCTGGGCCGTCTCCTCGTGGACGGTGGTGAGCGCGGCGTCCGCGTCGGCCGTGACGAAGTCGCCGAGCAGTTCCAGGAACTGCCGGTGATGCGCGCCGACCTCGTCGGCGTCGTACCGGTTGGGGTTGGCCAGGAAGTGGACGAAGGTCCGGACCGGTGTGCCGCTCCGGTACACGTTGACGAGCAGATCCTCGACCGGCCCGGACGTGACGATGTGGTATTCGCCGACGAGCGGCCCCAGAACGAGTTCCTGGTGGAAGAGCATGACGTTGACCATCGGACCCGACAGCGACTGCGCCGCAACGGCGCCCGCGTCGCGCCGGATGTCGCCGAGCCCGAAACGCTGGTGTCGCAGCGCGCCCATCAGGTCGAGTTGGACCCGCTCCACCAGTTGCCCCACCGTGTCCCCGGGGCGGATCTGCACGGGAAGCGGCACGACGCCCGCCACCATTCCGCCGGACCGCCGCAGGGTCGCGGTGGTGCGCGCCGACACCGGGATCTTCAGGAGCACGTCCCGGTGTCCCGTCGTCCTCGACAGGTAGCAGGCGAACGCGGCGACGATCTTCGCGGTCCCGTGGGCGCCGGTGTCGCCGAGTGCGCGCTCCGCCGAGTCCGGCAGGGGCGCGGTGACGTCGGCGCTCGTGGCGACCGCGGGCCCCGTGCGTCGGGCCAGGCTCGATCCGGGTCCGAGGCCGTCGACCCGTTCGGCCCAGAACTGCCGGTCCGCGGCGAAGCGGGACGACGACCGGTACTGCTGATCGGCGTCGTACAGGTGCCGGGGGTCCACGGCCTCGTTGGGCGGCAATTCCCGGTCGAGCACCTCGGCGGTGTACCGGGCCGCGATGCGGTTGAGCATCGTCATCGCACCGTACCCGTCCAGGGCGACGTGGTGAATCTTGCTGTACCACAGATAGTGCGCGTCGCCGACGCGAAGAATCGACGATTCGACGAGGCGATCGCGCGTCGGATCCAGCGGGGTCTCGCAGTCGGCGCGCATCCATCGACGGGCGGCCTCCACCGGTTCGGCGTCCCCGCGGAAGTCCATCAGGCCGATCGACCGGTCCGCCGACGGATCGACCAGTTGGAACGGCTGACCGTCCCGGTCGATCAACCGGAGAAACGGCGATCCGAATTCGTCGGCGGTCGCGACGGTCGCCTCGCGCAGGAGGTCGACGTCCAGGTCGCCGTGCACCTCCACGTACTGGGCGATGCACAGCGGCACGTCGGGGGCCAGTTGCTGGGCCAGCCACGCCTCGTATTGGGCCGACGACAGCGGGAACGGTGCTTCGGCGCTGCCGGCGGCCTCGGTATGGTGCTCACGCAACGCCACCACCTCCGCTGGGCAGCAGCCGGCGCAACGCCACCTCGTCCACCTTGCTGCTCGGTGCGAGCGGAAGGGCGCCGAGCGCGAGGAAGCGGTCGGGCACCGCCTGCGCGACGAGCCGCGCGGCGCAGTGCGCGATCAGGTCGCGTGGTGTGGGCAGTACGGTGGCCGCGGCCGCGGGCACCCAGAACGCGGTCAACACCGTCTCCCCGTGTTCGTCGGCGGTCGCGAGAACCACCGCCTGGTGGATCGCGGGGTGACTCTCCAGCACGGCCTCCACCGCGTGTCTCTCGACCCGGGCGCCGCGCACTTTCACCTGTCCGTCGAACCGGCCGCGGAATTCGATGTCGCCGTGCGGATCGACGCGTGCGAGGTCGCCTGTGTGATACATCCGCGCACCGGGCCGCGCCGCGAAGGGGTCGGCGACGAAGCGGGCCGCGGTGGCGGCCGGGCGGGACGCGTAGCCCTCGGAGATCTGCGGACCGCCGACGTACAGGTCCCCCACCGCTCCGTACGGCACCTCGACCAGTTTCGCGTCGAGGACGTAGGCCGTGCTCGCGCCCAGTGGTCTGCCGATCGGCGCGATCGAGGCGGGCACGTCGCGCACCGGATGAGCGAGGCAGCTGACAGTCGTCTCGGTGGGACCGTACTCGTTGCTCAGCGGGACCCCGGGCAGCACCGCACGATGTTGTTCGACGAGCGTGCCCGGAAGGGCCTCTCCCGCAAGCGTCACCAATCGCAGACGCTCGCGCAGCGGGGTGAGATGCGGCAGCAGCAGCCGGTAGAACGAGGGGGTCGCGACCAGGTGAGTGGTCTGCCATGTCCGGGCGAGCGCGGCGACGGCCTCGGCGTCCATCAGTTCGCGAGCGTCCGGGAGCACGCTGGTGCCGCCGGTGCACAACGCCCACAGGGTCTTCAGCAGGGAACCGTCCCACGTGAGGCGGAACGCGGAGAACGTGACGAGGTCGCCGTCGTCGTAGTCGTAGTTGCGACCGTCGACCATGCTGGCGAGGTTGGCGCGGCTCGCGACGACAGCCTTGGGGACGCCGGTCGACCCGGACGTGGTGATCACGTAGGCGGCGGTGCCCGCGGGCACGTGTTCGGGTAGATCGGCCGGTTCGGCGACGGGCCGGTGCTCGGCGTCCCGGTCGTGCAGTGCGGGAACACGTCCGACCGCGCTGCGGGCCAGGTCCCGGATCCACGCCGGCGACGTCTTCGGATCCGCGGACCCGAAGACGATGGCACCGCAGTCGACGTCGCCGAGGAGTGCGCGGAGCTGACCCACCGGATGTCCGGGCTCGATCACGCACCACGCCGCACCCAGCCGCAGCGCGGCGATCATCCCCACCACCGTCTCGACGCTCTGCCGCTGGTGGATCAGCACCACCTGCCCCGGCCGGACACCGAGGGCGGCGAGTTGCCGCGCCAGTGCCTCGCTCGCCGAATCGAGTTCGCGATACGTCAGCACCCGGTCGCCCACCACGATCGCGATCCGGCCGGGAACCCGCGCGCACTGGCGGAGGATCCCGGTCATCACCCCACCGTTCGCGACCACGTCCGTCATGGCGCCACGTCTTCCGAGAGGACCACGACGTGATCGGCGTTCGGTGCCGCAGCACTGCGAACGTCATTGCACACCAGCAGCATCCGATCGGGGTTCGGGTCGACGACGTCGAAACCCGCGAATCGCAGCGTCACCAGCATCACTCGGTTGACGTCCGTCGGCACGAACTCGGCAAGCGCCCGCCTGCCGTGGGCGCGGGCCCGGTCGACGACGTGCCGGATCAGCGCCGTCCCGACCCCACGGGACATCACCCGGCACGACATCAGCAGCAGTTGCAGGACGGAATCGTCGCCGCGGATCTCCGAGACCGCGAGACCGATCGTGCCGTACCCGCCGAATCGGTCGCCGAGCGACGCGACGAGCACCTCGTGGTCGTCCGAGGCGCACAGCCGGCGCAGTTCGTCGATGCCGAAAGTCCGGCCCGTCGTGTTGAGTTGATGAGACCGGACGGTCAGTTCGTGGGCGCGTTCGAGGTCGTCCTCGGCCGCCCGGCGGACCGTCATGACCAGTTCGAGCGACGCCAGGAACTCGGAGTTGGACCCGTGGAACTCCTGTTCGCTCACCTGACGGATCCGTTCGGCGCGATACAGCGACCTCCGCTGCCTCGCCTCCTCGGTGACGGCGGGCGGCGTCAGCTCGGGAAGGTCGGGGAACGACGCGATCTGCTCGGCGGGATAGCAACGCACCGGCGGAAGCGCCTCGGACACCTCGGCCCGCTCGACGGGATCGTTGTCGACGAACGCGATGGTGTCGAGACCCAGATTCAGTGTCTCCGCGATGCGGCGCACGGCCTCCGACTTCGGGCCCCAGCCGACGTCGACGGCGCAGAACAGTTCCTCGATGCCGTGCATGCGCAGGTGTGCGGCGGCGGGTTCGTATTCGCCGCGGCTCGCCACGGCGTGCAGGATGCCGCGGCGGTCGAGCACGTCCAGGGCGCGGAGGGCGTCCGCCTTCGGCACCGGGGCGTCCTGTTCGAGGACGACGCCGTCCCAGATGGTGTCGTCGAGATCCCAGACCACGCACTTGACCGTCTGCTCCATCGCGATCACTTCCCGTGCCCGGGTCGATCCGGCAGACGTCGGAGCAGTGCGCTGCTCCACGCCGCGACCGGGCTGCTGTTCATGATCACGCAGTAGTCGCCGGGCACCTGTGCGGACGCAGCGTGCTCGAGGTTCGCCGCGACGTCGACGGATCCGAGGTGGCCGAACCGGGCCAGGTTGTCGCGGCAGACCGGATCGATGGTGACGTCGAGTGCCTCCTGCCAGAACGTGAACGCGCCGAGCGACAGGTTCTGCATGAGGAATACGCCGATCGCGTCCTGCTGCAGCCCGTTCCGGGCCAGCAGGTCCGCGTTGATCTCCGTGAACCGCTTCCGGCTCTCGACCGCGAGGCGGAACGAGTACGTGGGTTCGTCGGCGCATTCCTCGACCCAGTCGGCTTCGCGGACGTCGCGGTAGTCGATGTGGAACAGGTCGGCGTATTTTCCGTCGCTGCGGATCATCTGGTCGACGAGTTCGTACCGCCCGGTCCCCGACGTCGTCAGCAGGACCGCGGCGGCGCCGTCGCCCAGGAGCGTCATCGGCGACCGGTACCGCGACCGGGTCGGGGTCTTCGCCGCCGCGACGACGAGGACGTTCTGGCACCGGGGGTCGCCGCGGAGCAACGCCGACGCGAGCGCGAACGACGCCGAGACGGACACGCACCCGAGGTCCCCCACACCGGTGGTGAACGCCTGGGTCGCGCCGAGCCGGTGCTGCAGCCGGGTCGCCTCGGACGCGAGCAGGTATTGCGGAACCCGGCCCTGGACGAGCAACAGCGCATCGATCTGGGTGGCGTCGAGGCCCGCCTTCCGGAGCGCCTCGTCCGCCGCGGCGTGCGCCAGATCCACCTCGGAGAGCCCGATTCCGATCCGCACCGTGTCGATGCCCAGTGACAATGCGTGCTCGCGCTGCGCGATCGGCAATTCGTCGAGCTCGGGCAGTCCGGCAACGGTCACCTCGTCGTCCGGGAACCAGAGCGCGACCGAGTCGACCGTGACCGGTCGGTCGGCCATCATGGCGCACCTCCCCCGAGCACGTAGTCACCGATCTGGAGTTCGGCGACCTCCGTCGCGCCCTCGATGATCTGCATGACCTTGGCATCGCGGAAGAAGCGCCCCACCCTGCTGCCGGGAACGCACCCGGCGGCCCCGAGCACCTGAACCGCCTGCTGGCTCACCGACGCGGCGACGCGGGCCGCGGCGTACTTCGCGGCGATCGTCGTGAACAGCGCGCTCGGCTCGTGGGCGTCGCGTTGTTCGGCGGCCCGCTCGCACAGCGCGCGGGCGCCGGCGGCATCGACCCAGCTGCGACCGAGGATCGCGCGGACCGAGTCGTGCTCGGACAGCACGGCGCTGCCCTGCACCCGGGTGGACGCGTGCGCGACGGCGTCGGCGAGGCACCCGCGCGTCATTCCGGCGCACCCCCAGGCGATGGTGTACCGGCCGTGGTCCAGGGCGGTGCCGACGACGTGGGACAGTCCGAACCCCGGCGGTGCGATCAGGTGGTCGGCGGGGACGACGACGCCGTCCAGCGCGATGTGCGCGATCCGGGCACCGCGCATGCCCAGCTGCCCGTGGATCGGTTCGACGGACACTCCGGTTGCGTCCGTTTCGACCAGCGCGGTGGTCAGCCCGGCCTCCGACCGGCCGAGGACGAGCAGTACGTCCGCGACCTCGCCGAACGTGACCCACAGTTTCCGTCCGGAGATCCGGTGATCCGAGCCGTGCGCCTCGAAACGGGTAGTCACAGAGGAGAGGTCGCTGCCGGCTCCGGATTCGGTGGCGGCGAATCCGGCGAGGAGTTCGCCGGTCGCCAGGGCCGGCACCCACTGTGCCCGCTGTTCGGCGGTGCCCCACCGGTCGAGGGCGGCGTTCACCATCCCCTGCACGGTCAGCAGCGAACGCAACGACGTGCAGACCGCCCCGAGTCTTTCTGCGACCGAGCCGAGTTCGGCCGCGTTCAGGCCGAGTCCCCGGCAGTCCGTCGTCCGGTCCAGCCCGAGGACTCCCGCCCGCGCGGCAGCCTCGATGACGTCGACCGGCAGTCCGGTCTCGTCCCAGGTGCCGGCGTCGGTCTCGGCGGAGGCGACCAGTGTGTCGATACCGATCACGGCGACGCCCCGTCCGTCGCACGAAGCTGCTCGCCCCGCTTTCTCCGAATGAAGCCCGCTACCCGCGCTGCGGTACGGAAGTTGTCGAGATCGAGATCCTCCACCTCGACCACGACGTCGTGGGAGCCCTCGATGTACGTGACGATCTCCAGGGCCCGCAACGAACTCACCAATCCCAGGGTGAAGTAGTCGTCGTCGGGACCGAGTTCCGTCGACGTGATCGAGCTCAGGTACTGCCGTAGCTGCTCGACCAGCTCGTCATGGGACTCGGGCACAGGGGTATTTGCTGTGTCCATGGGCGTGGGATTCCCATTTGGACCAGCGTTCAATCATCGTGCCCTCAGGCGGCCAGCAGGCCCGGCAGTCCCCACTCCGCTGCGAGCAGCTCGTAGGAGCGCAAGCGGTCGCCGTGATCGTGGGTGACGCTGGTGATCGCCAGTTCGTCGGCGTCGGTGAGCCTTCGCAGACTGTCGAGTCGGTCCGCGACGGTGGCCGGTGCCCCCACGAACTGGGTGATCAGCCGGTCCTCGACCGCCGCGCGTTCCGCCTCGCCGAGCGGTGCCGTGTGCGCCGGGTCGGGATACGGGATCGCACCGTGGCCGCTGCGGATGCTGTGCGTCCAGTGCGYGAACGTCGACGCCAGTTCCTTCGCCGTCGCGTCGTCCTCCGCTACGACCGCGTCGGCGGAGACGACGACGTACGGCTTCTGCAGCTGCGACGACGGGCGGAACGCGGCGCGGTAGGCCTCGACCGCCTCGAGCGTCGTCGACGGGCTCACGTGGTAGTTCGCTCCGAAAGGCAGCCCCAACCGCCCGGCCAGTTCGGCGCTCGGTCCCGCGCTGCTGCCGAACACCCACACCTCGACGTCGGCGCCCTCGCCGGGGCTGGCGTGGAGCTCGATCCCGTCCGGGGTGCTGTACGTGCCGTCGAGCAGTGCCAGGATGTCGTCGACCTGCTGGTCGAATGCGGGCGACAGCGCGCCCGGCTGCTGCAGTACCGACTGCGCCGCCGTGAGCCGCGGAGACAGCAGGAGCCCGGACGGGTCGAACGGCGCCGGGATCACGACGCCGTCGCGGATCTCCGTCTGCCGGCGGGACGGGGCCGGCTGGTTGTTGCGTTCCGCAACCGCTTTCAGCGCCTCGGCCCGCCGCTGACCCGACCGTCCGAGCCCGAGGTCCAGTCGACCCGGGTACAGCGCGTCGACGGTGCCGAACGCCTCGACCACTGCCGCTGCGGTGGTGTGGCCCAACTGCACCGCGGCGGCGCCGACCCGGAGGGTGCTGGTTGCCGCGGCCAGGATCCCGACGAGCACGGCCGGCGAGGAACTGGCGACGCCCACGAAGTGGTGTTCGGCAACCCAGTACCGCTTGTATCCCCACGCTTCGGCGTGCCGGGCGAGGTCGACGGTGTTCCGCAGGGCGGTGCGGGCGGTGGTGCCCTCGCTGACGGGCGACAGGTCGAGGACGGACAACGGAGTGGTCATGAGGGCACCTTCTGGAGAGAGCGGGGATTGACAGCGCGATGGCTGCGCGGGGCACCGAGTCCGAGGTGCCGCCGCAGCGCGACGGTGGTGTATTCGGTACGCAGGACGCCGCGGTCCTGCAGCAACGGCACCACCGTGTCGACGAACAGGGCGAGTTCGTCCGGGGTGAGGGAGGAGGGGAGGACGAACCCGTCCGCTGCGTCCTCGCGGACCCAGCGGACGATCCGGTCCGCGACGGACGTGGCGGTACCCACGAACGTCGTGGCGGACAGAACCTTCACCGCATCGGCGGGCCTGCCCGCCTCGACCGTGCGGCGTGCGAGGTCGTCGTAGAACTCGCGCCCTGCCTCGAATGTGCCGAGCGGCGCGATGATCACGTCGCCGTGCCGGGCGGCGAGATCCCGGGCCTGCGGGCCGTCACCCGACACGATCACCACCGGTTGCGCTTGCGGGCTCCGCGGGACGGTGAAGCGTCCACCGATGTCGAAGTGCCTGCCCCGGTGGTAGAACGCGCCTGCGGTGGGATCCGAGACGAATCGCCCCGCGCCGCGGTCGATGGTCACGACCCCCTCGGCCCAGGAATCCCACAGCGTKCGTGCGGTGTCGACGAACTCCGCGGCCCACTCATCGCCGGAAGCCCAGGTGTTCCACGCCGCCCGCCCGCCGGACAGGTGATCGAGTGAGGCCAGCCGGCGGGCCACGTCGTACGGTTCGGCAGAGGTCGTGTCCAGCGTCGCCGCGAGCCCCACCGTGTCGGTGAACCCGGCCAGCGCGTTCGCCGCGGTGTCGCCATCGGCGAGGAAGAAGTCGAATCTCCCCCGCTCCGCGGTGCGGGCGGCATCCGCGAGGACGGCGAAGTCCGTCCGGCCCGCGGGTGCCGCCGCCCCGAGCACGACCTGCTTCTCGGCCATGCCTACCGCGGGTTCTTCTCGCCGGCCTCGACCGCGAGCGTCAGCCGGTTCTCGGCGGGCGCGACCGGGCAGGTGGCGTAGTCGGTGAACGCGCACGGCAGGTTGGCCGCCCGGTTGAAATCGAGGATCACCCGGCCGTCGGCGGCGGGAGCGTCCACGGCCAGTGACCGCGCCGCGGGGTACGTGCTGACCCCGCTGGTGGCGTCGGTGAACAGAACGTGCAGGCCACCGTTCTTGCCTGCGAACGCGACGAGTTCGTTTGCGGCGCCGTCGTAGTCGAAGGTCAGCGTCCCCAGCGCCGTGTGGTGGTGCTCGAGCCCCTCGACGACCGCACCCGTCGTCACGACGCGGGACTGCGGGAACGGGGTGAACGTCGCCGGCACGGACCACTGCCGCGCGGGCGGGAACGTGGGGATGCCGGTGAACGCGGCGAGAGTGCCCGCCTCGGGGTCGTGGATCCGCAGGGCGACGTCACCGGTTCTCCGGATCACCTCGATGTTGCGGCTCCCGTGCCGCACGAGCTGACCGGGTGCGCCCTCCAGAGGTGCGAGGGCCGCCGTGCCGTCGACGGGTTCGCCGTCGACCTCGAGCCCGGCGTCGGCGGTCGCCGTGATCACCACACCGTCCGCGTCGGCCCGCCACTTCCCGGGCAGATCGGGGAACGTGGTGTCGGTCTCGACGAGCCAGTGCAGGGCGGTGAGACTCAGCCATCCCAGCGGGTCGCGGAAAGACTCCTCTCGCCCCGAATGCCAGTCCTGCCAGTCCTGCTCGAATGTCGCGCCTGCCGTGACTGCGGTCATGATGCCCGAACTCCTTCTGTCTGGTGATGCGGATGGCGCAGTCCGAGATGACTGCGCAGGGTCGTCCCCGAGTACTCGGAGCGGAAACTGCCGCGGTTCTGCAATTCCGGGACCACCTTCTCGACGAACTCGTCGAGCCCGCCCGGAGTGAGGTGCGGTACCAGGATGAAGCCGTCACACGCATCCGCCTGCACGTAGCGGTCGATCTCCTCGGCCACCTCGGCGGCGGTGCCGACGAACTGCTGGCGGGTGGTGACCGCGATGATCAGTTCCCGGATGCTGAGTTTCTCGGCTTCCGCCTTCGCCCGCCACGCGGCAGCGATCTCGCGGGGGTCCTTCGCGTGCCGCACCCGGCCGCGGGTGATGTTCGTGTCGTCGGCCGGTTCGACGTCCGGCAGCGGACCGTCCGGGTCATACGCGGAAAGGTCGCGGCCCCACACCTGTTCGAGAAACGCGATCGCCGTCTGCGGGCCCACCTGCTGGTGCCTGATGTGATCGGCGCGCTCGGCCGCGTCCGCCGCGGAGTCGCCCAGCACGAACGTCGCCGCCGGCAGCACCTTGAGATCACCGTGGCTGCGCCCGTACTTCGCCAGCCTGCCCTTGACGTCCGTGTAGAACTTCTGGCCGTCCTCGAGCGACCCGTGGATGGTGAAGATCGCGTCCGCCTGCGCGGCCCCGAATTCGCGGCCCTGATCGGAGTCGCCCGCCTGCAGCAGCACCGGGTGCCCCTGCGGGCTCCGGGGAATCGTGAACCGCCCCCGGATGTCGAATTGGGAGCCGGAGTGGGTGACGTCGCGGATCGAGTTGTCCGGGGCGAACACCCCCCGGGCGCGGTCGATCTGCAGCGCATCCTGATCCCAGCTGTCCCAGAACTTGCGGGCGCCCTCGATCAGTTCGCCTGCGCGGACGTACCGGTCGGCCTTGTCGAGGTATCCCCCGCGCCGGAAGTTCTCCCCCGTGAACGCGTCCGAGGACGTCACCATGTTCCACGCGGCCCGGCCGTCGGACAGATGGTCGAGCGAGGCGAATTGCCGTGCCAACTCGTACGGTTCGTTGAACGTGGTGTTGATCGTCCCCGCCAGGCCCAGATGCGTGGTGACTCCGGCGAGTGCGCCGAGCACCGTCAAGGTGTCGGGGCGGCCCACCACGTCGAGGTCGTGGATCTGGCCTCGGTGCTCACGCAGGCGCAGGCCCTCGGCGAGGAAGAAGAAGTCGAACAATCCGCGTTCGGCGGTCTCCGCGAGGTGCACGAACGAGTCGAAGTCGATCTGGCTCTTCGATTCGGGGTCGCTCCACACGGTGGTGTTGTTGACGCCGGGAAAGTGCGCGGCGAGATGAATCTGCTTGCGCTGGTTGCTCATGATGTCAGTCCTGTCCGGCGAAGTGATTGACGGGACGGGTGAAGCCGAGCCGCTCCCGGAGCACCCCGCTGTCGGACGCTCGGCCGCCCGGCCGCAGCAGCGGCAGGACGCGCTCGGTGATCTCGTTCAGGCCGGACGTCAGCGCCAGCGGCCGGAGGGTCACGCCGTCGACGCCCCCGGCGCCCACCACGTCGGTGATCAGCCGGGAGAGTCCCGGCGCGTCGCCGCGGTGGAGAATCGACGCCGGCTCGTACCGGCCGCCGGACCAGTTCTCGAGCTGGGCGAGGTCGCGTTCCGCCGTGTCGGCGGTCTCGGCGATCACCACCTCGACGTCGAGCAGGATCCGCAGCGAGGCGGGGTCCCGGCCGGCCTCGGCGGCGGCACGTCGCACCCGGTCCGCGACGTCACGTGCCGCGTCCACGGTGGGTGCGCCGATGCGGATCACGTCGGCACGCGCGGCGGCCACCCTCGTGGAGTGCTCGTCCCGCGCGCCGATCACGATCAGCGACTGCCCCTGCGGCGACCGCGGCGTGATCGAGGGACCCTTCACGGAGAAGTGCGCGCCCTCGAAGTCGATGTAGTGCAGCTTGTCCCGGTCGATGAAGCGGCCGGTGGCGACGTCGCGGATCTCGGCGTCGTCCTCCCAGCTGTCCCACAGCAGGCTCACGACCTCGATCGCGTCGGCCGCCTCCGCCCACAGACTCTCGGCATCCTGCGCGTCCTTGCGTCCGAACAGATTCGCCTGCGCCTGACCGGCCGACACGTCCACCTGCCATCCGGCACGGCCGAGAGACGCGTGGTCGAGGCTCGCGATGGCCTTGGACACGTGGAACGGTTCGGTGTGGGTGACGGTCACCGTGGGAACCAGGCCGATCCGCTCGGTGGGCGCGACGGCCCGTGCGGCGATCGCCACGGCGTCCAGTTGCCCACGCTGATCGGCATGTCCCGTCGTGGCGATCGCGAAGGTATCGCCGACGAACGCGAGGTCCACTCCGGCCGAGTCGGCCTGCCCGAGCAGGCCGGTCCAGTAGCCGGCGGTGAAGAGGTCCTCGGCGCGCGAGTCCGGACGACGCCAGGACTGCGGGTGAATCCCCGTGCCGTACAGATCGACGGCGACGAGCGGGTCGTGTGGCTCAGGCATGAATCGATTCCTCCAGCTGTGCAGAACGTGGACGCACGACGGATCGTCCCGGGATGGCGTCGAGCAACTGCCGGGTGTAGTCGTGGCGGGGATTGTCGAATATTGCTGCCGCGGTGCCCGATTCGACGATGCGGCCGGACTGCATCACCGCGACCGTGTCGCTGATCTGCCGGACCACGGCGAGGTCGTGCGAGATGAAGAGGTAGCTGAGCCCGAGTTCCCGCTGCAGGCGCTCGAGCAGCCCGAGGATCTGCGACTGCACCGAGACGTCCAGCGCGGACACCGGTTCGTCGAGCACGACGAGTTCCGGGTGCAGCGTGAGCGCGCGGGCGATCGCGACCCGCTGCCGTTGCCCACCGGACAGCTCGGCCGGTCTGCGTTCGAGGTAGGTACGCGGCAACGCGACCTGTTCGAGCAGTTCGGCGACTCGTGCCGCCCGTTCCGCCCGGGTGCCGACACCGAACGCACCGAGCGGTTCCGCGACGATGTCCGCGATCGTCAGCTTCGGATCGAGGGACGCATACGGGTTCTGGTACACGATCTGCACTCGGCGGCGCAGGGCACGCAGCGCGCCGCCGCGCAGGCCGGTGATGTCCCGGCCGTCGAACTCGACGCGGCCCGCGGTGGGAGATTCCAACCGGATCGCGATCCGGGCCACCGTGGACTTGCCGGACCCGGACTCCCCCACCAGCGACAGCGTGCGCCCGCGGGGAACCTCGAACGACACGCCCTGGACGGCGTCGATGGCCGTGCGCCGGTCGATCCGGAACGTCTTGGACACCCGGGACACGCGCAGCAGGACATCGGGTTCGGCTCCGCCCGCCTCCGCGGCGCGACTGGGCCCCCGTCCCACCGCGAGACTCGGCGCCGCGGCCAGCAGGGTGCGGGTGTACTCGTGCTGTGGGTTCTCGAGGATCTCGCGGGTGGGGCCCGCTTCCACCACCTCACCCTCGCTCATCACCACGATCCGGTCGGCACGGTCGGCGGCGACACCCAGATCGTGCGTGATCAGCAGGACCGCGGTGCCGGACTCGGCGATCCGCGCGTCGAGGTGATCGAGAATCCGACGCTGCACGGTGACGTCGAGTGCGCTGGTCGGCTCGTCCGCGATCACGAGTTCGGGGCTGCACGCCAGCGCGATCCCGATCAGGACGCGCTGCCGTTGCCCGCCCGACAGGTCCTGCGGGTACTGCCTCGCCCGCACCTCGGGCTTGTCGATCCCGGCCTCGGCGAGAATGCGCACTGCCTCGATGCCTGCCGTCCGCCGGTCGGCGAGACCGTGGATCCGGAGCACCTCCGCCACCTGGGCGCCGACTCTCAGGACGGGGTTGAGCGACGTCGTCGGGTCCTGGGGAACCAGCCCGATCCGGGCGCCGCGGATCCGCTCGAGTGCGCGCTCCGACTTGGTGTCGAGACGCTCACCGTCGAACGTGACGGTGCCGGCCACGGCCCGCCCGGATCCGCTGAGCAATCCGAGGATCGCGTGCGCGGTGGTGGATTTCCCGGAGCCGGACTCGCCGACCACGGCCACCACTTCCCCGCGCGACACCGTGAGGTCGACGCCTTTCACGGCCACGACGGGATCGCTCACGCTCCCGTACGCCACCCGCAGTCCGGAGACCTGGAGTAGCGGCGCCGTGGTGCCTGCCGCAGCAGTAGTCGTCGAGCTCATCGCGCTTCCCTCTGTTCGAGTGCATGCCCGAGTCGGTGCGCCGACAGCACGACGGCCACGATCACCAGTCCGGGCAGGGTGGTCATCCACCACGCGGTGGCGAGGTAGTTCCGGCCCTCGGAGATCAGCGAGCCCCATTCCGGGGTGGGCGGCACCGCGCCGAACCCGAGGAAGCTCAGCGACGACACCGCGAGGACCGCCATCCCGAACTCGACGGCGGCGAGTGCCACGACAGGCGCGTACGAGTTCCGCAGAACGTGGCGGCGCAGCACCGTGTGCCAGCGGACACCCGACGCGAACGCCGCCTCGACGTACAGCGACCGGCGTACTCGCAGCACCTCCGACCGCATCACGCGGGCGAAGTTCGCGATCAGCGACACGCCCACCGCGATCGCCACGTTGACCGTGCCGAACCCCAGCGCGGTCACCAGGGCGAGCGAGAGCAGCAGGGCGGGGATCGACAGGAGGACGTCGACGACGCGCATCAGGACGGCGTCCAGCGCACCTCCGACGGCACCGGACAGCAGGCCGATCAGCGAACCGACGACCAGCGCGATACCCACAGCCAACAGCGTTGCGGTCAAAGATAATCCGGCACCGTGGACCACGCGGGTATACACGTCACGGCCGATGTTGTCGGTGCCGAACCAATGCGCGGCACTCGGCGCCTGCAGTTTCTGGGCGGGCACCCCGACCAGCGGGTCGCCGCTCGCGAACACCGACGGCGCCACCGCGAATCCGACCGCGACGAGGAGCACGGCGGCCGAGGCCACCGGCACGAGATTGCGACGCAACCACGGCACCGCGCGGCGTCCGCGACTGTCCGACTCGGACGCGACCACGGGAGGCGGTTCGGTCGGCGGAGCGCCGAAACCCTCGGCCTCCTCGATCAGTTCCCTGGTGAGGATGTCAGACATGAACCTTCTCCTCCACATCCGCGGTGGTGTTGCGGCCGGAACTGCGCCTGCCCTCGACGATCCGGGGATCGATCAGCGGATAGAGCAGATCGACGGCGAGATTGACGAGTACGTAGACGACCGAGCTCAGCACCACGATTCCCTGGACCACCGGAATGTCCTGCGCCATCACGGACGTCTGGGTGAGCCGCCCCACGCCGGCGCGCGAGAACACCGTCTCGACGACGACCGATCCGGCCAGCAGATTACCCACGAGCACACCGGCGATGGTGAACGCCGGAATGCTCGACAGGCGCAGCGCGTGCCGGGTCTGAATCTGCCAGCGGGACGCGCCCTTCGCCCGCGCGGCTTCGATGAACGGCTGCCGCCACGTGGTCTGCAGACTCGCCGCGAGCACCTGCGCGATCACGGCACCGGTCGGCAGCGCGAGCGTCACCGCGGGGAGCACCAGCGTCGCGATCCCCTGGTCACCGAACGCCGGGAAGGCCTTCAGCCGGAACGAGAATAGCTGCAGCAGAATCAGTCCCACCCAGAATGTCGGCACCGCGACACCGAGCGGAGGCAGTGAGAACAGCAGATTCCGCACCCAGTGGACCCTGGTGTAGGTGGCGAGGAACGCGACCGCTGCCCCGAACACGACCGCGAGAACCAGCGCCGCCGACGCCAGCGCGAGCGTGCTGGGGACCGCGTTCCCGATCGCCTCGGTCACCGATTGCCCGGTGGCGATCGAGTACCCGAAGTCACCGCGGACGGCGTGGCTCAGCGAGTTCCAGTACTGCACCCACACCGGCTGGTCGAGGCCGTACCGCGCCTGCAGCTCCGCGACGGCGGCCGCGTCGACCGTCGTTCCGGTGGTCGCCGAGTCGACGGCGATGCTCACYGGGTCGGACGGCAGCAGGAACAGCACGGCGAACGACACGGTGAACGTCGCCCACAGGACGGCGATCGCCTGCAGCACGCGTAGTCCGAGGTAGCGAATCATGGCTCAGCGTCCGCTGATCCAGGTGTCGAAGAACTGGAGCCGGGCCGAGGCCTCGAACTTCAGGTCCTGCACGTTGGGACCTGCGCCGATCGCCTGCGACAACTCCACCGTGGGGATCCACAGACCGTTGTCGAGCACCTGTTGCTGGGCGTCGGCGACGAGCGCGCTCCGCTCGGTGGTGTCGGTGGTGGCGAGTTGCTTCGCGAGCACGTCGTCGAGCGCGGGAATCGGTCCGCGGTTGTTCAGGTTGCGGCCGTCGAGGCCGAACTGGGTGCGGAGGATGTCACCGTCGGCGCGGGTGCTGTTGTAGTAGGTGGCGTCGAAGTCCTTGGAATTCTGGCGGGCGATGGACTCCGGAGTGGACACGAGATTCAGCTGCAGATCCACTCCCACCTCTTTGAGCTGCTGCTGCACCAGTTCGAGGATGGCCTGGTTGCCGGCGAACACGGAGCTGAACAGAACGGGGAAGCTCAGCTTCTGACCGCTCTTCTCGCGGATGCCGTCGGCACCGGGAACCCAGCCCGCCTGATCCAGAATCGACTTCGCCTTCTCCGGGTCGTACGTCACGTCCAGCAGCGCCACGTAGCCCGGGGTGCGACTGGCCAGCGTGCTGGTGGCGGGTGTGAAGTTGGGACCGAGTACGGTGTCGACCAGTTCCTGCCGGTTGATCGCCGGGACCAGCGCGCTGCGCACGACGGGGTCGACGAGCGGTCCGCGAGTCACGTTGGGCTGGAAGCCGAACGGGGTCCCGGGGTTCGACGTGGTGAGCACCTGCCCGCCCGCGCCTTCGATCTGCGGGGCGTCCTGCGGCAACGCGTCGCTGATCGCGTCCAGCTGTCCCGAGGACAGGCTGCCCGTGCGGACACCGGATTCGGGCACGACGCTGAACTCGATGGTGTCGAGGTAGGCCTCGCCGTCATGGCCGAACACGTCCGAACCCCAGTTGTATCCGGCGCGCTTGGCGAGGGTCACCGACTTGTCCTGCTGGTAGTCGGCGTACGTGAACGGTCCGGTGCCCGAGATGTTGCCGGTGCACCGTTCTTCGGCGGACTTCGCGACGGACGCATCGGACAGGATGCCCAGCTGCGGGGTGGACGACGCCTGCAGGAACTGCGCGTTGGGTGCGGCGAAGTCGACCTGCGCCGTCAGCGGGTCGATCACGGTGGTACCGGTGTAACCGGCGAGGTAGCTGGCACCGAGCGGGGCCTTGGCGCCGGAGAGGGTGTTCACGATGGCGTCGAGATTCTTCTTCACCGACTCCGCGGTGAAAGGTGTTCCGTCACTGAACGTCACCCCCTCCTTCAGGTGGAACGTGAAGGAGGACGCGTCGGCGCCGGTTTCCCAGCTCTCGGCGAGCCACGGCTTCAGTTCGCCCGTCTCCGGGTCCTGGTCGGTGAGCGAGTCCACCACCTGACGAGCCACGTAGACCGTCTGATTCGTGCCCGACTGCGCGGGGTCGGCGCACGTGGGTGCCTGGGACAGGCCGTAGCGGAGTGTGCCGCCGGGCTGCGCGGGGCCCGCATCCGCGGAGGAACTGCTGGAACCGCCACCGCAGGCGGTGAGCGCCGTGGCCAGCACGGCAACGGCACCGATACCTGCTGCGATGCGGGCACCGCGGTGGGGCGAGGACAAAAGCACTGATGGCACCGAGAACTCCGTGATCTCGAAGAAGTGCCGTGCGTGCTGCCAAGTCGATTCGGCAGCGCTCACGCGCACAGGAAGGTGAGGGACACCGGATCCGACGCGGATGCGGTGTGAAGAGCCGGAACCCCGACGGATCGGGGTGTCAGGTCAGCTGTGACAGATCGAGGTGGACAGCCGGCAGAGATCGACGTGGAGACGCCCCCAGGCGCTCACGAAACCTTCGGTCAACATCGTTCCTCCATCGATCCCGGCGGTAGCACCCGCACCCGCAGGGCGGGGGGTTGCTGCGACGTCAACGAGCCAGGTCTCTCGGTCGCTCTGGATGGTCGTTACCGAGTGTAAGAGATCGCCGGTCGCCGCGCCACACGGACCCCCGTTACCCCACGGCCTGCCGGGGCGGGAGTTCCCGCCGCGACAGAGCGGGCCGGAGACCGAGATGTTCACGCAGGGTGGAGCCTTCGTATTCCGTTCGGTACGAACCTCGCTCCTGCAATTCGGGCACAAGCAGGTCGACGATCTCGTCGAGTCCGGTGGGCACCAGATACGGCGAGATGTTGAACCCGTCCGTGGCCCCACTGCGAACCCACCGGGTGAGTTCGTCGGCGACCTGCCCGGGAGTACCGGCGAATCCGGAGCGCTGGGTGGTCGCGATCGCAACCTGACGCAGCGACAGGTTCTGCGCCTCTGCCAGGGCCCGCCATTCCCGGGCGATGGCGAGCGGATCCTTTCCGTCACGCGCCGCCCCACGGGTGACGGAGATCGGCGCGGGCACCGGATCGAATTCGGGCAGTGGACCGTCCGGGTCGCGATCGGACAGATCGCGGCCCCACACCTGACCGACCAGCGACAACGCCGTCTGCCCGGTGTACTGGCCCTCGAGAACCCAGCGCACCTTCTCCTCCACCTCGGACGCGTTCTCCGCGAGCACGATCTGCGTGCCCGGCAGAATCTTGACGTCGTCCTCGGGACGGCCGGCACGACGCAGTCTCGCCCGGATGTCCTCGGCGAAGGCGAGCGCCTCGTCGAAATGCGTTCCGTGCCGGGAGAAGATCACGTCGGTGTGCGCGGCCGCGAAGTCCCGGCCCGCCGGTGAGTCGCCGGCCTGGAAGATGACGGGATGCCCCTGCGCGCTGCGCGGCAGCGTGGGGGTGACCGTGACGTCGAACTGTGACGTGCGCCGGGACACCTCCTGCACACCGTCCGGGGTCGACCACGACGGCGCGTCGGTGCTCGTCGCGACCGCGCCGTCTACCCACGCATCCCAGATCGCCCGGGCGGTGTCGAGGAATTGCCCGGCCCGCTCGTACCTGTCGGCGTGATCGAGGAAGCCGCCGCGCCGGAAGTTCTCACCGGTCCACGCGTTGTCCGTGGTGACGGCGTTCCAGCCGGCACGGCCACCGGACAGCAGGTCCAGCCCGGACAGCCGCCGGGCGAGGTCGGCGGGCTCGTTGTAGGTGGTGTTCTGGGTGGCCACCAACCCGATGTGCCGGGTGATGCCGGCCAGCGCCGAGAGCTGGGTGATCGCGTCCGGCCTGCCCACGATGTCGAGATCGAGAATCTTGCCTTCCTGTTCCCGCAGGCGCAGGCCCTCACCGAGGAAGAAGGCGTCGAACAGGCCGCGCTCGGCGGTCAGTGCCACCCGACGGAACGTTTCGAAGTCGATCTGCGATCCGCTCGACGGATCGGACCAGATCGTCGTGTGGTTGACGCCCTGGAAGAAGACACCGAAGTGCACCTGGGCGCCGGGCCTGGCGTACGAGTTGTCGGTCATGTTCTCCACAACCTTTCAGCGAGAGGAGTCTTCGAGGCGCTCGGCCTGGAATCGGGTGATGGGACGGTCGAGGCCCAGCGTGCTGCGCAGGGTCGAACCGGGGACGGGGCGGTGGGCGATGCCGGCACGGAGAAGTGCCGGGACCACGTATCGCGCGAGCACCGGAAGATCCTCGTCGACGACGGCGGGATGCAGGCGCRCACCGTCGACGTGCGTATCCAGGGCGCGGAGCAGTTCCAGCAGCCCGGTGGCGTCGCCGGCGAACGACAGCCGTCCGCTCGGCGGGGCAGGCGTCGACGAGCCGAGCGCGACATCCAGTTCGGCGACCACCAGCGGTGCGCCGCCGGCCTTCGCGCGCCCGGCGGCCGCGGTGGTGTCCTCGAGTGTCGGTCCGGACACCAGCACCACGTCGACCAGCGACGGATCCGTGTGCCCCGCGCGGCCGAATACCACCAATTGCCCCTGCGGTGGCCGGGGCACGATGGCCGGACCCTTCACCGAGTACGTCTCGCCCCGGAAGTCGATGTAGTGCAATCGGTCGCGGTCGACGAAACGTCCGGTGGCGTAGTCGCGGATCACCGCGTCGTCCTCCCACGAATCCCACAGGTCCCGGACCACGGTGATCGCGTCCCGTTCCTCCCGCGCGAGGTCGGCGGGTGTGGTGACCTCGGCCCGGCCCAGTGCGCTCGCGACCCGCGGGTCGGTGTCGCGTGCCGCGATCCAGCCGCCGCGACCGCGCGACGCGTAGTCGAGCGTCGCGAGCTGGGAGGACGTGTGGAACGGCTCGGCGTACGTGGTGCCGACGACCGGTACGAGTCCGATCGTGCTGGTGGTCGCGGCGACGAACGCTGCGCGGTTCACCGCGTCGATCCGGCCGACGGGTCCCCCGTCGGCGCCGGGCGGCAGGAGCGAATCGTCGAAAGACGCGAACGTGAAAGCGGCGTTTTCCGCGGCCGCGACCCGGTCCGCCACCGTTCGCCCGGTCAGCAACCGGTCGGGTGTGTGCGCGGCTCGCCGCCAGGCTTCGGGATGCGCACCCTCGCCGTCGAGTTCGATGCCCAGAACCAGGCTCATGAGTTTTCCTCCTCGGTGCCGGCCGCGAGGGGTCGGCTCGGAATGGTCTCGCRCAGCCCGGTTGCCACCTCGGCCTGGAACAGCTCCAGGCTTTCGCGGTGCTGCTTGTCGCTGCCGACGCGGTCGGCGCTCAGGTGGATCACCTCGTGGCCGAACTGCTCGTGGTAGCGCTGCACCTTGTCGATCACCTGCTGCGGGCTGCCGATCAGTGCGGAGCTGCGTTCGACGAAGTCCTCCACGGTCTCGAACACCACCGGAAGTCCTGCGCTGCGGGCGAAGTCGAGGCGAGCCGCGTGAATCGGCCGCCACACGTCCAGCGCATCCTGCGAGTTCGCCGTCACGTAGAACCCGGCCGTTCCGGCGCCGACGAGGGCGTCGGCGGGATCGTGACCGTAGTACGCCCACCGTTCGCGGTAGTGCCGGACGAGTTCGGCGTACGAGTCGATCGGATACGTGACGTTCGCCGAGAAGATCGGATCACCGTAGCGGGCAGCGAGATCCACCGACTCCTTGCTCGTCGCGCTGCCGTGCCAGATCCGGATCCGCCGCTGCAGCGGGCGCGGAAGGGCGACAGCGTGCTCGAGAGACGGCCGGAACGTGCCTTCCCAGGTGACGTCCTCGCTCTCCCACAACTGCCGGAACAGTTCGTAGCCCTCGCGGTTGCGGTCCCACTGGTCGTCCGGGGTGACGTGGAACAGCTCCGCCTGCGCGGTGCCGTTGCCCTTGCCGATGATGAGCTGCAACCGGCCGCCCGACAGGTTGTCCAGCGTCGAGTAGTCCTCGAACGCGCGGACCGGGTCGAGCAGGCTCAGCGTGGTCACCGCGGTCCACAACTGCAGCGTGCTGGTGCGCGCCGCGATGGCGCTGAGCACCACGGGCGGGGACGAGGACAGGAAGGGATGCTCGTGGCGCTCGCCCACCGCGAACCCGTCGTACCCCAGTTGCTCGGCGAGGACGGCGGAGTCCACGACCTCCTGCAGCCTCGCCGCAGTGCCGATCTTCTCCCCGGTCACCGGGTCCGGGTGGTGAGTGATCAGGCTCATCAGCAGAAACTTCATACGGACTCGTACTCCTTTGCGGCCCAGACGGAAGGCAGAGCGGTAGGGGTGTGCAGGATCTTCTCGAATCCGTGGATTCCGACGTCCTGCGGTGGGAGGGAGCGGTCGAACAGCGCCGTGTACCCCGCGGCCAGGTACAGGGCCACCGCCTCGGGCTGCCGCGGCCCAGTGGTGAGGAAGATGCGGGAATAGCCTGCTCGGGCGATCGCGGCCTCGAGCTCCCGCAGCACGATTCGTCCGAGGCCGCGGCGGCGGTGCGCCGACGAGGTCCAGATCCGTTTGAGTTCGGCCGTCGTGTCGTCGTAGCGGCGGAAGGCCCCGCCCGCCACGGACGTCCCGTCGTCGACCAGAACGAGCAACGCGCCACCCGGTGCGGCGAACTCCTCCGCCGGGTACGTGCTGAGGTCGTCGTAGATCTCGTCGCGGGTGCGCCCGTACCGGGTGCTGTACTCGATCGCCAGTTCTTCGAGCAGCGGCGCGGCCAGCGGATCGGCCTGATCGACGAACACGGTCTGCACGGATTCGGTCCTCTCGGTCACTGGTCCTCCTGTCAGCTGGTCTTCGGGAGGCCGGGCGGGTTGACGACCGACGTGCCGACGGCCTCGCTCGCGATGTTCCAGCGTTCGAGAACCTGTGCGTACGTACCGTTCTCGATGATGTGGTTGATGGCCTCGTTGACGGCGGCCACCAGTCCGTTGTCCTTCTTGGTGAGCACGGCGATCTCACCCTGGAGGGCGTCGCCCGCCCCCGAGAACGTTCCGGCGATCTCACTCTCCCCGGCCTGCGCCACGTGGAACGACGAGGACGGGTTGGGCCCGAAGTAGGCGTCGATCCGGCCCGACGCGAGGGGCAGGTAGTAGTCGGTGACGTTCTGGTAGTAGGTGATGTCGGTCGGTTCGAGCCCCGCCGCGACGTTCTGCTCACTCCACTTCACCAGCAGCGCTTCCTGATTGGTGCCGGAGGAGACCGCGATCTTCAGACCTGCGACGTCCTTGGGCTCCTTGATCTGGATGCCGCTGTCCTTCTTCGTCTCGAACGCGACCGTGTCGAGGCGGTACGTCGAGAAGTCGTACTTCTCCTTCCGCTCCTCGGTGACGGTGACGTTGGAGATGAACGCGTCGGCCTCCCCCGAATCGATGCGGACGAAGTTCTGCGCCCAGTCCGCCGCCTGGAGATCGACCTTCAACCCGAGAACGTCGCCGATCAGGTACGCGAAGTCGGTCTCCGAGCCGATGAGCGTCTTGTCGTCGTCGGCGTAGAAACGCAGGGGCGGGGCGGAGCCGGCGCTGCCCGTCACGACGAGCGTGCCGCGGTCGCGAATCTGTTGGGGGACCTTCGCGGCGATCGACTCGACCTCGTCGGTGGTGATGCGATTCTGGTCGGCGGTGAGGTTGTATCCGGCAGCCGAGGTCGGCGCCGATCCCTCGTCCTCGACGTCGCCGCCCCCGCATGCGGCGGCGAGCAGCGCGACGGTGGTGAGGGCCGAGGCCAGAATTTTCGTACGGAACCGTGCGGTGGACATGTGCGCCTTTCGGGGATCCACACCGAGGTGTGGAGAATCAGAGAACTCGGGAGAGGAATGCTGTGGTGCGGTCGTGCTGCGGGTTGTCGATGACCTGCGAGGGCGGGCCCTGTTCCACCACGACGCCGGCGTCCATGAAGACCGCCGTGTCGGCGACCTCCCGCGCGAAGCCCACCTCGTGGGTGACGATCACGAGGGTCGCGCCGTCCCGTGCMAATTGCTTGATCACGGCGARGACCTCGCCGACCAGTTCCGGGTCGAGGGCAGACGTGGGCTCGTCGAACAGGATCACCGCCGGGCGCAGTGCGAGGGCCCGGGCGATCGCGACCCGCTGCTGCTGGCCGCCGGACAGTTGTCGCGGGTACTCGTGGGCCTTGTCACCTACGCCCACCCGTTCCAGCAGCGCAATCGCCTCGGCCTCGACCTCGGCCCGGTCGCGGCCCTGCGCCGACACCGGCGCCTCGATCACGTTCTCCAGCACCGTGAGGTGAGGGAACAGATTGAAGTTCTGGAAGACGAATCCGATCCGGGAACGCTGCTTCAGGATGTCGCGTTCACGCAGTTCGTGCAGTTTGCTGCCCTTGCGCCGGTAACCGATGAGGTCGCCGTCGATGCGGATGGTGCCGCGGTCGACCTTCTCCAGGTGGTTGAGCGTGCGCAGCAGCGTGGACTTGCCGGAACCCGACGGCCCCAGGATCACCGTCACCTCGCCCTTGCGGACTAGCAGGTCCACACCCCGCAGGACTTCGAGTGCGCCGAAGGACTTGTGGACTCCGCGAACTTCCACCGCGTACTCCGCCGGATGGGCTTCGGTTGTCATTTCGTGGCGCCTCTCGGTACGGAGACACCGGCGTCACGGATCTCGGCGAACTTCCGGGTGAGCTTCTGCCACGGAGTCGGCGGCAGCGCCCGTGCCGATCCGCGCGCGTAGTGCCGCTCGACGTAGTACTGGCCGATCGACAACAGCGTGGTCAGGATGATGTACCAGATCGTCGCGACCATCAGCAGCGGCACGACGCGGCCGTTGCGGCCGAAGATCACCTGAACCTGGTAGAACAGTTCGGCGATTGCCATCGTCGACACGATCGAGGTGCCCTTGAACAGGCTGATCACCTCGTTCGCGGCGTTCGGCAGGATGCCGCGCATCGCCTGGGGCAGAACGATCTTGAAGAACTGGCGTCGGCGCGGGATGCCCAGCGACTGCGCCGCCTCGATCTGCCCGTGGTCCACCGAGATGATGCCGGAGCGGATGATCTCGGCGGAGTACGCGGCCTGATGCAGGGCCAGACCGATGACGGCGGCGGTGAAGCCGCTGATGACACCGTTCACCTCGAACGTGAAGAAGCCTGGACCGAACGGAATGCCCAGCGACAGAGTCTGATACAGGTACGTGATGTTGAACCAGAACAGGAGCTGCACGATCAGCGGAATCGACCGGAACGCCCAGATGTACACCCAGGCGATCACCTGCAACACCGGATTGTGCGACAAGCGGCTGACCGCCAGCACCACGCCGAGTGCGAATCCGAGGATCGTCCCCCACAGCGTCAGCTTCACCGTCATCCACAGGGCCTGCAGCACGGAGCCGGCGGTGAAGTACTTGGCGAACGTCGCCCAGTCCCATCCCGGGTTGGTGGCGAGGCCGTGGACGAACTGAGCGAGCAGGACCAGCACGGCGGCGCTGACGATCCACCGCCACGGATGCCACCTCCGCGCCACTTCCAGCGCGGCGTCCCCGTCGCCGGAGGGCACTGAATGGAAGGGCGCGGCCGAACGCGCCCGGACGGGGGCGCTCACGCTTCCTCACCACTTACGACAGACATCACTGAGGCGGCCTTTCACCTGGTATCGGGACAGGAGGACGGCGCGTCTTCCGCGGGATGCGGGCGCGCGTCAGGCGCTCACCGGGCGAAATGCCCGGTGAGCGTGCTGTGAGACCTCGTCAACAGTGGCAGGAGGTGGTCCGGCACAGGTCGATGTGCCGTCTGCGCCACGCAGGGCGCGCGGGGTAGTTCATGTGCTGCCTTCCATCGATCCCGGCGGTAGCACCCGCACCCGAAGAATTCGGAAGGGTTGCTGCGACGTCAACGAGCCAGGTCTCTCGGTCGCTCTGGATGGTTGAAGCGAACACTAGCCGCATTCCCGAACCCCGTCAACACGGGGTATTTCCCTGCAACACAGGGGAAATGGTGCCGATCGGCCGCAAGAATCACCGTGCGCAGAAGTACTGACAGACGGAGATCGATGCGGTTGGATGATGCGTGCAGCCCTGCATCTCCGTGGTCGTGCGACCCGGCTGCCGGGCCTTCCGAGGCCCTTGTAACGTCGCCTCGGTGACACCACTCGAAGTCATCGCGATCCTGGTAGCCGGTGTAGGCGCGGGCGCGATCAACGCCATCGTCGGCAGCGGCACGCTCATCACCTTCCCCACCCTGGTGGCGTTCGGGTTCCCTCCGGTGACCGCCACGATGTCGAACGCGATCGGCCTGGTCGCCGGTGGCGTGTCCGGCACGTGGGGGTACCGGCGGGAACTGGCCGGGCAGGGACCGCGGCTGCGGTGGCAGATCCCGGCGTCGCTGTGCGGTGCGGTTCTCGGCTCGTGGCTACTGCTGCACCTACCCGAAACTGTGTTCGAACTCGTCGTCCCGGTGTTGCTGATCCTCGCCCTGATCCTGGTGGTGCTGCAGCCGAAGATCCAGGCCTGGGCGAAGCAGCGCGGCAGCCACGAGGCGGGCCTGAGCCCGGCGCGCCTCACCCTGCTGACCGTCGGGACGTTCGCCGTCGGCGTGTACGGCGGATACTTCACCGCCGCGCAGGGCATCCTGCTGATGGGTGTGATGGGCGCGATCCTGCCGGAGAGCCTGCAACGGATGAACGGCGCGAAGAACCTGCTCTCGCTCCTCGTCAACGTCGTCGCCGCGACCGCGTACACGCTCGTGGCCTTCGACCGGATCAGCTGGGCGGCCGCCGGCCTGATCGCGGTGGGCTCGCTGTTCGGAGGCGTCCTCGGTGCCCGTTACGGCCGCAGGCTGTCGCCGACCGCATTGCGGGGAACCATCGTCGTCGTCGGCCTCATCGGCCTGTTCCGGCTGCTCGCATAGTCGCGCATGCACCCTCCCGCTCCCTCATACTGAGTCGGTGAGCAAAGACGTAGAGCACCCGGGCTGGACCTATCTGATGGACATGGACGGCGTTCTCGTCCACGAAGAGCACCTGGTTCCCGGGGCCGACCTGTTCCTCGCCGAACTCCGGGAGTCGGGTACCCCGTTCATCGTCCTCACCAACAATTCGATCAGGACTCCGCGCGACCTCCGCGCCCGTCTGCTCCGCACCGGCCTGGACATTCCCGAGGAATCGATCTGGACGTCCGCCCTGGCCACCGCGACGTTCCTGGCGAGCCAGCGCCCCGGCGGCAGCGCCTACGTCGTCGGCGAATCCGGGCTCACCACCGCACTGCACGACATCGGGTACGTCCTCACCGACAACGATCCCGACTACGTGGTCCTCGGCGAGACCCGCACTTACTCCTTCGAGGCGATCACCACCGCAATTCGTTTGGTGGAGAGGGGCGCTCGCTTCATCGCCACCAACCCCGACCCCACCGGCCCGTCCCGGGAGGGTTCCCTTCCGGCCACGGGATCCGTTGCCGCACTGATCAGTAGGGCCACCGGTCGCGACCCGTACTACGTGGGCAAGCCGAATGCGCTGATGATGCGCTCGGCGTTGCGGGCCATCGGCGCGCACTCCGCGAACACGCTGATGATCGGCGACCGCATGGACACCGACATCGTCTGCGGGCTCGAGGCCGGCCTGCAGACCATCCTCGTCCTCACCGGAATTTCGACGCGGGATTCGGTGGAACTGTTCCCCTACCGTCCCACCGCGGTGCTCAAATCGGTCGCCGACCTGGTCGGCCGGACGTCGGATCCGTTCGGCGATGCGGCTCCGCCGCCCGTGAGTACTTCTTAACCGCGGGACGTTAACAAGTACTCACGGGTGGCGGCAGCCCGTGATACCCCTGATCGTCGCTGCCCTGTACGTCCCGAACGTGATCCAGTTCCCGTCGCCACCGGCGAACGTCACGTCGTGGTGTCCGGGTCGGTCGGCCTGCACGTCGAGCCGGTCCATTCCGGCGTCGGCGGCGATCGCACGGGCCGCGGCCAGCATGGCGGGCCAATCGGCGTCGCGGATCGGGGTGTCGGACAGCAATACCGGCGTGGTGACGGATTGCCCCTCCGTGTACGCATACGGTCCCGGGCACCCGCCGCCCCGGCTGCGTTCGCGATGCCACCGCCACCGAACATCCGGTGCAATCGCCGCGACGGCCTCGCTGATCCGCATCAGCGCGTCGGTGACCTGCCGCTCGGTGACCGCGAGTGTCGGCCGGTCGCTCAGGCTCGCTGCCGCCGCCGCAACCTCCTCGTCGCTGAAGTTGTACGGGTTGTCCGTCACGCCACCACATCCGCTCGTCAGGATCGCCGCGCCGATCACGGCGACCGTCTTCACCACCCACCCGCCGCGGACCGTCACCGGACAGCCAGTTCCGGCATGCCCGCGACGATCACCGCCATGTTGTAGCCGGACGTCCGCAGCTCCCCGTTGCCACTCGGCCGCGGATACTCGCTGTGCCCGCTGGCATCTTCGCGCCGCACGCCGTCCGGGGTCGACGCCTCGAGCACCGACAGTTGTTCGAGGTCCGTCTGCACCGGATCGGGGCCGAGCCTGCCGAACCCGTCTGCCACGGTGATGGGGTCATCGGGCGCGCGCATCACGAACCCGTGCCGGGGTGCCAACCCGAGATCCGATTCGTCGTTCGCGTCGAACCCGGGCGAACCGTAGAACACGGCGTCGTCGACCGGTTGCCGCGGTCCCGCGTCCTGCAGGGCCAGGCCCTGGGTGTACGAACCATACGAATGGCCGAGCGCGGTGATGTGCGGATCGGGCGTCTGCGAGGCGACGTCGAGTCCCTCGTAGAACGAGGCGAGCTTCGGGGCACCCGCGGTCGCGCGGTCGGACTGCCAGGAATCGAGGAGCCATCCGCGCCCGAGATTCTGGTCGATGAACGGCACGTCGTAGTTGCCCGGACCGGTGGTGGTCGGCGGCTGATACCCCAGCCACGCGATCGTCGACACCGTGTCGCCGGTGCGGCCGGCCAGGTCCAACTGCCGTTCGGTCTCGGCCTTCAGCGCCGACGCCTCATCGGTCATCCCGCGCAGCGAGGCGGCGGTCGTGTCGATGCCCGGTGTGGTGACGGCGATGTGGTCGGCGGTGTCGGGGTCGCCGAGCGCGAATGCGGCCATCGTCCGTTCACCCGACTGCAGGTCCAGCAGCATCAGCCTGCCGTCCGGGTGATCGCGCACGAGTTTCTCGAGGTCGTCGAGGTCCCGCAACTTCTGCTCGGCGTACCACAACTCGGCGTCGTCGTCGGCGAATGCTCCACCGAACATGTTGCGGCCCAGCCGTTCCCCGAGCCGGTCCCGCTCCGTCTCCCACCGCGACCGCTCGTCGTCGAACCGGCTCACGTTCGCCTCGTGCCGCACCGCGGACGGGATGCCGTCGCGGTCACCCACCCATTCGGGATGCTGCTCGATCACCTCGCGGCGCTGGGCTGCCGGCAGCGCGTCCCAGTACTCGCGGTTGTCCAGCGGGGAGCCGTCCCGCGGGGGCGCCGGGGCGGACAGTCCGGTGCCCGGTCGATCCGCCTCACCGGGTTCGGCCGCGCCGTCCGCGGCCCGCGTCAGGACAGCGGCGGCGTCGGCGACGAGGTCTTCCGCCTGCAGGATCAGCGCCCGGGCCGCGGCACGGAGTTCGTCGCGCCGTGCTGCCCCTGAGGTGTCGACGGGCGGTCCGGGCGCCTCGGCGATGTCCCCGCTGTCCGACAGAGCCATACCGTGGGCGGCGGCCGCTTCGCGGAGGCCGTCGAGTTCGGATTTCAGGTGCGTGACCGCGTCGACCAGGTCGCGGGCCAGCTTCTCGACGACGGCGATCGCCGCGGCCTCACCGCTCAGATCATCCGCGACGATCCGGAACCGCCGACGTGCGGCGTCCGCGGCGTCGTCGTGCCACGCCGGCAACCGGCCGATGTCGGCGAGACCGTCCTGCACGAAACAGATCGTCGCCGCCCGCACCGACAGCGACCGTTGCACGGCCTGCAGCGCGCGGGTGTCCCACTGGGCAATGTCCCTCAGATTCACGATCCCCCCCAGGATGCATAATGCCCGTACCCTAACGGATCGATCGCGCCCGCGGGAGTCCGATCTCGTCTCGACCGACACGAAGGATCGAAAATGAGCGGTTCCATCCACGTCGACACAGCGGCCCTACGCGCAGCGGCCGGTCAGCTCGACGTCCTGTTCGACGATGCGTCCGCACAGCTGAACACCACCGACGCGGCCCTCGCCGACTCGGGTGCGGCCTGGCCGGAGGCCGCCGGCGGCGCGTTCGCCCGGTTCACGTCCTACCTGGACGAGCGGCGGGAATTGTTGCAGCGGACTGTGGCCGAGATGTCGACGAACCTCACCGAGTGCGCACGCCGGTACGACACCCAGGACGGGGCCACCGCCGAACGCCTCGACGCAATCGCGCCGGCCACGAGCCTCGACCTGTAGGCCCTTCGGGCTCGTGCGCCTTTCTGGTTGCCGKAACAACCAGAAAGGCGCACGGGCGCGAAGCGCCTATCCCAGCGCCTGCTCCAGATCCGTCAGCAGGTCGGCGGTGTCTTCGAGTCCCACGGACAGCCGGACGACGCCGTCGGTGATGCCCACGGCGGCACGACCTTCCGGGCCCATCGCCCGGTGGGTGGTGGTGGCCGGGTGGGTGATGAGCGACTTGGAGTCGCCGAGGTTGTTGGAGATGTTGACCAGCCGCAGGGCGTCGAGGAGTTCGAATGCCCGCTTCTTCGCTTCGCTCTCGGATGCGTTCAGTGCGAAGGTGACGACGGTGCCGCCGCCGCTCATCTGCCGCTTGGCGAGTTCGTGCTGGGGGTGCGATTCGAGGTACGGGTACTTGACCCAGTCGACCGCGGAGTGGCCCTCGAGGAACTGGGCGATCTCCAGTGCGGAGCCGACGGAGTGCCGCACCCGGATCGGCATCGTCTCGAGTCCCTTGAGGAGCGTCCACGCGTTGAAGGGGCTGAGAGCCGGCCCGGTGTGGCGCATGAGGTTCTGGACGGGACCTTCGATGTAGTCCTGCGGTCCGAGTATCGCCCCGCCGAGCACACGGCCCTGGCCGTCGATGTGCTTGGTGCCGGAGTAGACGACGATATCGGCACCGAGCTCCAGGCTGTGCTGCAGCAGCGGTGTCGCGAACACGTTGTCCAGCACGACCTTTGCGCCGGCGGCGTGCGCGAGCTCCGCCACCCGGGGCACGTCGACGAGCGTCTGCATCGGGTTCGACGGCGTCTCGAAGAACACCGCGGTGGTCGGCTCGGACAGAGCCTTCTCCCACTGGTCGAGGTCTTCGCCGTCGACGAACACCGTCTCCACACCCCAGCGGGGCAGGATCTCGTTGCACACCACGAAGCAGGAACCGAACAGGCTACGCGCCGCGACCAGCCGGTCGCCGGCCTTGAGCAGCGCGCCCAGTGCCGTGAACACCGCGGACATGCCGCTGGCGGTGCCGAAGCACGCTTCTGCGCCCTCGATAAGGCGCAGTCGCTCCTCGAACATCTTCACGGTCGGGTTGCCGTACCGGGAGTAGACGAAGTGGTCGATCTCGCCGGTGAACGACGCCTCGGCCGCTCCCGCGCTCTCGAACACGAAGCCTGAGTTCAGGAAGATCGCTTCGGACGTCTCTTCGAAACCGGAACGGAGGGTTCCTCCGCGCACGCTGATCGTGCCCTGGCCGATGTCGTCCGGCAGCGCCTTGTCGAACGCGCCGCCTCGGGGAATTGCACTCACCACTGCCTCCACGGCAGGCCCAGCGCCCGCCAGCCGACCGCCCCACGATGACCTTCGGCGTCCAGGCCGCCTTCGAAACCGTCGAGCACGTTGTACGACGGGCCGATGCCCGCCGCTGTCGCGGCTTCCGCCGCACCGATGGACCGCTGGCCGGAGCGACACAGGAAGATCACCGGGGCGTTCTCGCCGCCCGCGATCCCGGCCTCCTTCAACTGGTCCACGAAGTTGTCGTTACGAGTGCCCGTCGGGTAGCTGACCCATTCGATCAGCACGGTCTTCCGCCCGAGCGGGGTGGTGTCGGGGACTCCGACGTACTTCCACTCGGCGTCCGTCCGCACATCCACGAGCACAGCGTCGGGATTCTCGCGGAGCAGCTCCCAGGCATGCTCCGGCGTTATGTCGCCTGCGTAACTCACCATGTCAGCTTTTCACAACCCTGTTCGGTATGCCCTTCCGGGCAACGGTCAGTTGCAGACGACCCATGTTTCCCCGTCCCGCGTCAATTGCCAGGTATCCGTCGTCTCGCCCTTGCCGTCGTCGGCGCTGACCCGGACCTCCGCCCGGGCACGATCCCCGTTGACCTCGGACGATTCGACGCCCTTCAGCGTGACCTCGCCTTCCCGGTCCCGAAGCACCGACCGATCGTCGGACCACGACGAGCAGACCAGCGTCTTCTGCAGATCGGCGTCGTCGTGGTTGTGGGCCTGGATGAAGTCGGCGACCGAGCGGTTGATGCGGTCCGCTTCCGTGACGTTCTCGTCTGCGGGCGAGAGCCTGCTGGACACAACGATGGCAACCAGGATGACGACGATGACGGTGACGGCGGCGATGAACGGCACCGCCGTGGTGCGCCGGGGATCCACCGGATCTTCGGTGCCTCCCGCGTCGCGCTGGGGCGATTCGCTCGAACCGGACATGACTTCCCTTCGATCTCGGCGTGGCCACGAGTGTATAGAGCTGCCCCTACAAATCTTGTTTGTGACCCCCCAACGCGAAGGCGACTACCCTCTACAGGCGTGCGTCCCGAGAATGGGCTCTGCCCTGTCTGCCGCACCTCGGCCACCCGATTAGGCTGGGCTTAATTTAAGCTGAGGTTTCGTTGTCCGCCCATCAGAAGGTAGTTCGCTCCAGATGACTGATCAGACACGTCCGTTGCGCGTTGCGATCGTGGGTGCCGGCCCCGCCGGTATCTACGCAGCCGACGCTCTCATGAAATCCGATGCCGCGTCTGACGGCGGGATCAGCATCGACCTCTTCGAGCGGATGCCTGCCCCCTTCGGTCTGATCCGGTACGGCGTCGCACCCGACCACCCGCGCATCAAGGGCATCATCACCGCCCTGCACAAGGTGCTCGACAAGCCGTCGGTGCGCCTGCTGGGCAACATCGACTACGGCAGCGACATCACCCTCGAAGACCTGCACAACTTCTACGACGCGGTGATCTTCTCCACCGGCGCCAACGCCGACCGCGCCCTGAACATCCCGGGCATCGAACTCGACGGCAGCTACGGCGCCGCCGACTTCGTCTCCTGGTACGACGGCCACCCCGACGTCCCGCGCACCTGGCCGCTCGAGGCCGAGAAGGTCGCCGTCCTCGGTGTCGGCAACGTCGCCCTCGACATCGCCCGCGTCCTCGCCAAGACCGGCGACGAACTGCTGCCGACGGAGATCCCCGCCAACGTCTACGAGGGACTCAAGGCCAACAAGGCCGTCGAGGTCCACGTGTTCGGTCGCCGCGGACCGGCGCAGGCCAAGTTCACCCCCCTCGAGCTGCGTGAACTCGACCACTCGCCGACGATCGAGGTCATTGTCGATCCCGAGGACATCGACTACGACGAGGGCTCCGAGCAGGCGCGCCGCAACTCCAAGCAGGTCGACATGGTCGCCAACACCCTGCAGGACTGGGCCATCCGCGACGTGGGCAACCGTCCGCACAAGCTGTTCCTGCACTTCTTCGAATCGCCCACCGAGGTGCTCGGCGAGGACGGCAAGGTCGTCGGTCTGCGCACCGAGCGCACCCAGCTCGACGGCACCGGCAACGTCAAGGGCACCGGCAAGTTCAACGACTGGGACGTGCAGGCCGTGTACCGCGCGGTGGGCTACCTGTCGCAGAACATCGCCAAGCTCCCGTTCGACGAGCAGGCCGGTACCGTCCCGAACGAGGCCGGACGCGTCATCGCCGACGACACCGCCGAGGGCAACGACCGGTTCATGCCCGCCACGTACGTCACCGGGTGGATCAAGCGCGGCCCGGTCGGCCTGATCGGTCACACCAAGGGCGACGCGAACGAGACCGTCGCGAACCTGCTCGAGGACCGGTCCGGCTTCGCCGAGCCCGCCAACCCGTCGGAGGACGCGATCATCGAGTTCCTCGAGGGCAAGCAGGTCCCGTACACCACCTGGCAGGGCTGGTACCGCCTCGATGCGCACGAGCGCAGCCTGGGCGAGCCCGAGGGCCGTGAGCGGATCAAGGTCGTCGAGCGCGAGGACATGCTCAAGGCCAGCGAGCCCGACAAGGCCTGATCTTTCGAATCGGTGTGAAGGGAACCTCCTGCGGGAGGTTCCCTTCCGTCGTCTCAGGCCAGGTGTGACGACAGCGCCCGCAACGCCGTGAGCAGTTCCTCGGCCGACATCGCGTGGTCGGGGTCCACCAGCCACTGCTCCGCGACGCCGAGCAGCAGTGCCTGGTAGAGAGCGCCCAATGTGTGTGCCCGGCCGGGCTCGATGCCCGCGTCACCGAACAGTTCGACCAGTCCTTCGCGGGCGTCGGCCGTCGACGCCACCAGGTTCTTTCTCAATTCCGGCAGGGAGTCCAGGTGCCCGAGCAGTTCGAACTGCAGCATCCACAACCGACGATGGGCGGTGAACGACTCGATGACCCCGGTCCAGATGGCTTCGAACCGTTCCGTCGAACTCATGCCGGGTTCGATCTTCTTCGCGGCGGCCGTCGCGAGGTCGTCGCCCCAGCGCTCCATCTCCCGGTACAGGGCGGCGTGGAGCAGCGCCTCCTTGGTGCCGAAGTGGTAGCCGATCGCCGCGAGACTCACCCCGGAGGCCGACGCGATGTCCCGGGCCGTCGTCCGCGAGTATCCCTTTTCGTACAGGCTGCGCGCGGCGCCGTCGATCAGGTCTTCGCGATTTCCCATGACCTCACCCTAAGGAGTCTGAGACGTATGTGTAGGACGCTTGTACCAGCACTCGCGCACCGCTCCGCCACGCAACGTGTCCCCCGCACAAGGCAGGATATAAGTCGTGTTTGACGCCCATGTTCACATCATCGACCCCCGGTTCCCGGTGGTCGAGAACCACGGCTATCTCCCAAAGCCGTTCACCATCGCCGACTACCGGGCGCGCACGGAAGGCTTCGGCGTGGACGGCGGCGCGGTCGTCACGGCCTCGTACCAGGGGACCGATCAGAACTACCTGAAGGCGGCGCTCGAGGAGCTCGGCCCCAGCTGGGTGGGTGTCACCCAGATGGAGCCCGACGCCACCGACGAGAGCATCCTCGAACTCGACCGCGCCGGCGTGCGGGCCCTCCGATTCAACCTCCGGCGCAGCGCGACCGACGTGAAGCTCCTCACCAAGCAGGCCCTGCGCGCGTACGAGCTGGCCGGCTGGCACGCCGAGTTCTACGTGGACGCCACGCTGCTGCTGTCGCTCGAGCCGGTGTTCGCAAAACTTCCCGCCGTGTGCATCGACCACCTGGGGATGTCGACACGGGGCTTGCCGTACCTGCTCGACCTCGTCGACCGCGGAGTTCGGGTGAAGGCAACCGGGTTCGGGCGGACCACCATCGAGAACGTCGGCGACGTGCTGCGCAAGATCCACGCCGTCAACCCCGAGGCGCTGATGTTCGGCACCGACCTTCCGGGTAGTCGTTCCCGAAGAGTGTTCCAGGACAGCGACATCGACATCGTCGCGGACGCGGTGGGTGACGACTTCGACGCCGTCATGGGCGGCAACGCGCGCGCCTGGTACCGCTGCGACGCTCCCGGAGGGGCCTGCTAGCACGCAGGACCCGTGTCAACACCCTTCCATCTGCACACTGTTCATCGACACCATCTCGGCCACCGGCGGCGTCTGTGGCTGCGCCACCAGCCACATGTTGTAGTTGTTCATCTCGTCGCAGTCCAGCTGTTCGCGGCGTTCCTGCCGCCGCTCACGCTGCCGATCGTCCATGTCGTCGTCGTTCCGATCGACCGCGATGGCACCGGTGCTCGATCCGTTGGCCTGCCGTTCGAGCCCCCGGACGCCGTCGGCGGTCATGATCCAGCCGAGGGTGTAATCGGCGCCGTCGTGGTTGGTGGTTGCGCGGAACATGCCTTCCTCCGCAGCAGCCGGGTGGGCCACGAACGCCTTGTCGGGCGTGCCCGGCGCGCTGACCTGCCCCGTCACGGTGCCGTCACTCATCGACGCGGTGAGTGTCGCTCCGTCCGGCGACGACAGCGACGCCTTGTCGCCGTCCATGGTGCCGGTCATCCATGTCCACATCTGGTCTCCGTCGCACAGGAAGGCGATCATGTCGTCCCCGGACCGGGCCAGCGCGATGTACGCGTCGGATCCGTCGACCGCACCGACGTAGGTCGGCTCCATCTGTGGGGTCATCACGAAAGGTGACGGAACCTTCTCCATCATGTTCGACGCGGGCGCCGCTTCGCCGCTGCTCGTGGCGGCGGCGCTGGTCGTGCTCGGCGCCGCCGAGTCGGACGAGTCGTCGCCGCAGCCGCTCAGGGAGAGGGCCACGGCAGCGAGGGGCGCCAGGATCCAGGTCGTCTTCTTGTTCACGGCGTATTCCTCCGCTGGCCGGGAAGATCAACATCCGCATTTGATCATCGCAGGTGGAGGACCCTTCTGGATACCCCTCGGCGACGATTGCGAGCGACCTACGTCGCGGCCACCGCGGCCAGCCACACACCGGAAGCGATCAGGGCGCCGAGCAGTTCGATCAGCATCGACAGTCCGACGGCCTTGCAGGCGTGCCACGTCGACGCCCACGCCCGGTTGTGCGCACGCAGCCGGTAGAGCTCGGCCACATACGTTCCCGCGATGAAACCGAGGAACAACCCCACCACGGGAACGACGAAGAACCCCACGATCCCGGCCAGTCCGCCGACGATCAGCGACCGGCTGGGAACCCCGGCCGTGCGCATCCGTTTACCGGGCCAGGTGTATTTGACGACGCCACTGATTACGAGGAACACCGTTGCGACCGCGAACACCGTCCACGCCGTCGCGCCACCGGTCATGATGGCCCACACCAGGATTGCCGCGAAGATGAGGATCGTTCCGGGCAGGATCGGGATGACGATTCCGACGAGCCCGATGACGATGGCCAGGCCGACGAGGAGTTCGGCGCCCGGACTCACGCGACGGGCTCGACGCGGGAAGCCGCCTCCCGCGCGCGGCTGCGCGCGGTCTCGACGTCCGGTCCCGTGGACACGGCGACGCCCATCCGCCTGCGGACGAAGCTCTCGGGTTTGCCGAACAGGCGGAGGTCCGTCTCGGGGACCGCCATCGCGTCGGCGACGCCCTCGAAGCCGATACCGGTGGCGTCGACGCCGCCGTAGATCACCGCGGACGCACCGGGTGTCGTGAGGGTGGTGTCGACGGGCAGGCCGAGAATGGCGCGGGCATGCAGTTCGAATTCCGAGAGTCGTTGTGTCCGAAGGGTGACCAAGCCCGTGTCGTGCGGTCGCGGACTGACCTCCGAGAAGTAGACGTCGTCGCCCTTCACGAACAGTTCCACACCGAAGATCCCGCGCCCACCCAGCGCTGCGGTCACCTTCTCGGCCACCTCCCGCGACCGGGCGAGTGCCGCGTCGCTCATCGGTTGCGGCTGCCACGACTCCACGTAATCGCCCGAGTCCTGCAGATGCCCGATGGGCTCGCAGAAGAAGGTGCCCACCTCGCCGTCGGCGCCGATCGCCCGGACGGTGAGCTGAGTGATCTCGTAGTCGAACTCGACGAACCCCTCCACGATGACGCGGCCGTAATTGATGCGGCCGCCCGCGAGCGCGTACTCCCAGGCGGTCTCGACTTCGCCGGCGCCGCGCACCGTGGACTGCCCCTTTCCGGACGACGACATCACCGGCTTGATCACGCAGGGAAAGCCGATGCGCTCGGTGGCCGCGCGGACCTCCTCGAGCGATTCGGCGAACTCGTAGGGCGACGTCGGCAGCCCCAGCTCCTCCGCCGCGAGGCGCCGGATCCCCTCACGGTTCATGGTCAGCTGCGTCGCCCGCGCGGTGGGGATGACCACCGCGGTGCCGCGCTCCTCGATCGTGGCCAGCGCATCGGTGGCGATCGCCTCGATCTCGGGGACCACGAAGTGGGGGCGTTCCTCCTCGATGAGACGCAACAGCGCCTCCGGGTCGCTCATGTCGATCGTGTGCGCGCGGTGCGCCACCTGGTGGCCCGGCGCGTTGTCGTAGCGGTCGACGGCGATCACCTCGACCCCCAGCCGTTGGAGGGCGATGATCACTTCCTTGCCCAGCTCACCCGACCCGAGCAGCATCACGCGCGTCGCGCCTGCCGTCAGAGGTGTACCGAACCGTACGGGTGCCTGTTCACGCATGGTCACAACTATATGCGGGCACCGTTTCGCGCCGACGCCTACTTCAGCAGTCGCGACATCCGGCGGTCGGCGAGCACCTTGCCTCCGGTCTGACACGTGGCGCAGTACTGAAAAGACTTCTCCGCGAACGACACTTCCCGGACGGTGTCGCCGCAGACGGGACACGGGAGGCCGGTCCGGGCGTGCACCCGCATCCCGGATCGCTTCTCCCCCTTCAGCCGCGCCGCATCCTGGCCGAGCGACCTCTGGACGGCGTCGCTGAGCACCGACCGCATCGCGTCGTACAGCACGTGCACCTGGTCTTCCGGCAGAGTGCGCGACGTGGCGAACGGGGAAATCTTTGCGGTGTGCAGGATTTCGTCGGAGTACGCGTTGCCGACGCCGGCGAGCAGCGACTGGTCGACGAGCGCATTCTTGATCCGCGCCGACGTGGTGGACAGCAGCGCCGCGAACTCGGGTTCGGTGACGGCGAGGGCGTCGGGTCCGAGCCGGGCTATCCCCTCCACCTCCTGCGGGTCGTGCACCACCCACACCGCGAGCCGTTTCTTGGTGCCCGCCTCGGTGAGGTCGAACGCCGGCGTCGCGCCCTCCGGGGTGAAGAAGTGCACCCGCAGCGCCAGCGGACCCTTCCCCGGTTTCGGCGGCGCCGCCGACGGGTTGTCGGTCCAGCGCAACCAGCCCCCACGCGAGAGGTGGGTGACGAGCCACAACCCGGAACAATCGAGTGCGAGGTGCTTGCCGAACCGGGCCGCGCCCGTCACGTCGCGACCCTGCAGGTCGGTGATCGGGGGGTCGAACGTCTTCAGCACGCTCAGGGCCGCCACGTCCACTCGGCCGACGACCGCTCCCACGGCATGTTCACGCAGGAACTCGGCTAACGCCTCCACCTCGGGCAGCTCGGGCATGGTCCCAGGCTAACGGTAGGTGAGCGCCGAAGTGTGCTCCTCCACGCTTTCTCACTCACCTGCGGAGGAGATAGGTGTCCATGATCCAGCCCTTGCGTTCGCGCAATGCGGCGCGCACCCGCTGGATCTCGTCCTCGACGTCGCGCAGGCGACCGGAGATCAGCACCTCGTCGGGTGTGCCGAGGTAGGCACCCCACCAGATCTGGACGTCGTCGCCGGGCACCTGGGTGAACGTGCAGTGGGCGTCGAGCATGACCACGGCGTTGTCGACGCCGTCGGGCAGACCCTCGGCCAGTCGCCTGCCGGTCGTGATGTGCACGGGTTCGCCGATCCGGTTGAGCACGATCCGGTGCTGCGCGGCCAGCGACTGCACGCTGGTGACGCCCGGGATCACCGAGTAGTCGAACGACACGTTGCCGCGGGCGAGCACCCGCTCGACGATCCGCAGCGTGCTGTCGTAGAGAGAGGGGTCACCCCACACGAGGATCGCCCCGACCCCCGGCTCGGACGCGAACTCGGCCTCGAACAGCGCCGCCCGGCGCTCGTGCCAGTCGTCGACCACGCCCTCGTAGTCGGACGGCGTGCGGTCGCGGGGCGGATCGACGATGTCCACGACGCGGTACGCGCCGGCGACGTGCTCCTCGAGGATCGTGGTGCGGAGATCGACGAGGTCCTGCTTCTCGTCACCCTTGCCGATGACGAAGAACACATCGGCCTTGTTCATCGCCTTGATCGCCTGGACCGTCACCTGGTCGGGGTCGCCGGCACCGACGCCGATCACGAAGAGTTCACGCATGGGCGAAGGCTAGCGCTCGTGCGCCTTTCCGGTTGTTCCAGCTACCGAAAAGGCGCACGGGCGCGGAGCGCCTAAACTGGACGCCGTGACTGTGCCGACCCCGTATGAAGACCTGCTCCGACTCGTCATGGACACGGGCACCCCGAAGGCAGACCGCACCGGGACCGGCACGAAGAGCGTCTTCGGTCATCAGATGCGCTGGAACCTCGCGGACGGGTTTCCGCTGATCACCACGAAGAAGGTGCACCTCAAGTCGATCGTCTACGAACTGTTGTGGTTCCTGCGCGGCGATTCCAACGTGAAGTGGCTCCAGGACAACGGCGTCACGATCTGGGACGAGTGGGCGGACGCGGACGGCGAACTGGGCCCGGTGTACGGCGTGCAGTGGCGCAGCTGGCCGACCCCGTCCGGCGAGCACATCGACCAGATCACCCAGACCATCGAGACGCTGAAGTCGAACCCCGACTCGCGTCGCATCATCGTGTCGGCGTGGAACGTCGGCGACATCCCGCAGATGGCGCTGGCGCCGTGCCATGCGTTCTTCCAGTTCTACGTCGCGGACGGCAAGCTGTCGTGCCAGCTGTACCAGCGCAGCGCCGACCTGTTCCTGGGTGTGCCGTTCAACATCGCGAGCTACGCGCTCCTCACCCACATGGTGGCGCAGCAGGCCGGGCTCGAACCGGGCGATTTCATCTGGACGGGCGGCGACTGCCACATCTACGACAATCACGTCGACCAGGTCACCGAGCAGTTGAGCCGGGAACCGTTGCCGTACCCGACGCTGAAGTTGACCAAGCGGGATTCGATCTTCGACTACACCTTCGAGGACGTGGAGATCGTCGACTACCGGCACCACCCCGCCATCAAGGCGCCGGTGGCCGTCTAGTGGCGGCGCGGCAGGTCAAGCTGGTCTGGGCCCAGGGCGTCGGCGGCGTCATCGGCCTCGACAACACGATCCCGTGGCACGTCCCCGAGGACATGGCGTATTTCAAGAAGGTGACGCAGGGTCACCCGGTGATCATGGGCCGCCGGACGTGGGACTCGCTGCCCCCGAGGTTCCGGCCCCTGCCCGGGCGGCGCAACATCGTGATCAGCCGTCAGCCCGACTGGACTGCGGAGGGTGCCGAGTCCGCCGACGGGCTCGGCTCCGCGCTCGCGCTCACCAACGAGGACGTCTGCGTCATCGGCGGCGCCCAGATCTACACGGCGGCAATGCCGTTCGCCACCCAACTGCTGGTCTCCGAGATCGACGTCACGATCGACGGCGACGCCTGGGCACCCCCGATCGACGACTCCTGGCACGCGCAGGACACCGGTGAGTGGCTCACGTCGGCGAAGAACGGCACCCGCTACCGGTGGATCACCTACACGCGAGCATTACCTGCGAGGTAATTGAGAGCATTCGGCTTCGGCGCGAGTCTGAGTGACGTACCCGTTCACTCGTCTCACGTGAGGACCGCCGACATGATCGCCGCACTCGAAACCCGCACCGCTCTCTCCCCACTGCGCCTCACTCTCCGCGTCGACGCCGTCGTCACCGGCGCCAACGGCGTCGCCTACCTCGCCGCCGCCACCGTGCTCGACGACGTCCTCGGCCCGACAGCCGGCTTCCTGCGTGCCATCGGCGTCTTCCTGATCGTCTTCACCGCCGGGGTGTGGRCGGTGAGCGTGCCGGCCCGTCCTTCGCCGGCCGCGGTGGACGCCGTCGTCCTCGCGAACGTCTTCTGGGTGGGCGCGAGCGTGGCCCTGGTGCTCACGGAGTGGCAGCACCTCACCACCGTCGGCGTCGTCTGGGTGCTGCTGCAGGCCGCGGTGGTCGGCGCGTTCGCGGTGGCCCAGGGCTGGGCCCTCATCCGGCGCTGAACGACCCCTTTGCCGCCGCACCGTTACCCCATTCGACGGGTGACGGTGCGCGCAGTGGTTCATACTCACCTCATGGACAAGAAGTCACTGACCGCCCTTGCCCGTCAGCAACTGAAGTTGGCAGGCGGGACGTCCAGCGGCCGCAGTTCGCAGACCGTGTACGGCGGGCATCGGCGCAGCCTCCGACAGACCGTCATCGCCTTGGCCGCGGGTCAGAAGATGGCGGAACACGAGAGCCCGGGCGAGGCCACCCTGTTCATTCTCAGCGGCAAACTGAACCTCGTGGCCGGCGAGGACTCGTGGAAGGGTTCCACCGGCGATCTGCTGGTTCTTCCGACCGATCGGCACAGCGTCGAGGCGATCGAGGACGTCGCGTTCCTGCTCACCGTCGCCATGTGAGGGTCGTGCTCGATCGTGTCGAGGAGTCCGTTCGAAGCCTGAACCTGGGTTATTTCGCAATCGTGATGGCCAGCGGCATCATCTCGGTGGCATGAACCTGGGCGGGTTCGACCTGATCTCGACCGATCGTGGCGTCACGTCGCGAACAAGGTGCCGCTGCGCTACGACGCCACCGTGTGGAGCATCGTCTTCCCACTCGGCATGTATGGGGTCGCCGGCATCTACCTGGGGCGTGCGGACCATCTTCCACTCGTCGGTATCGTCGGTAGTGCCGAACTGTGGTGTGCATTCACCGTGTGGTGCGTGGCGTTCGTCGTCATGGTGGTGCATCTCTGGCGGTCGGTGGTGCATGTCGGACCGGCAACAGTGACGACGCAGGAGAACGCGTGACCGAATCCCAGCCCGTGATCGAGGTGTCCGTCGCTGCGGCGCCGTCGGTGGTGTGGCCTGCCCTGCGCGACCCGGAGTTGATCCGGCGCTGGCACGGCTGGGACTACGCCGGCCTGGCCGACGAGATCAGGGAAATTTACTTCGACGACGTGAAAGAGGACGCCGCCGCCTTCACTCTGGCCCTGAACGGCGCCGACAAGTTCAGCCTCCACGAGCACGAGGGCACCACGCTGGTGCGGATCACCCGCCCGCCCCGCAGCGGCGACCCCGCCGCCGACGACTGGTACGACGACGTCACCGAGGGCTGGACCACGTTTCTGCAGTTCCTCAAGTTCGGCATCGAGCGGCACGGACTCGACGAGCGTCGCACACTGTTCCTCGAAGGCCCGGTCGCGGAGGGTGATTCGGCGCGGCATCTGCTCGGCCTCGACAAACTCGAGGGAATGACGGTCGGCGATCATTTCACCGTGGTCGCCGAGACGGGCGATCTGCTGCACGGGGTCGTGTGTTTCGTGGGCGAACACCAGACCGCGGTGAGTGTCGACGACCTCGGCCCGGGACTGTTGCAGTTCGGCGAGCAGCCCGTCAACGCGGCACGCCCCAACGGCGGTGCGCAGATCCTGCTGGCGGCCTACGACCTGGACGACGAGGAGTGGGCCGAACTCGAAGAGCGCTGGAGAGAGTGGTGGCAGGCCCGGCCGGGAGCCGAACCTGCCACCTGAGTTCTCGAACGGTCAGGCGAGCACGGTGCCCAGGGTGGGCCACCAGATCGTGCTCTTGACGACGTTCGGCCCCACCTGGTGGTTCAGCGAGCCGTACACCGCCGCCACGACCAGACCGCTGCCGAGCCCGGCGACCGGCGGAGAGGAGACGACCGTGGGAACCGCGACGTTGTTCTGGTCCAGCTTCACGATGCCGCTGGCACCGGTGGCGAAGCTGTAGTAGACGACGTCGAGTTCGGCACCGGTCTGGTCGTTCGCGATGACGCCCGGTCCGCCGAAGAATCCGAAGCGGAACTGGTTGCTCATGTTGGTCGCCACGCCCGCGCCGTACAGCTGTCCGAGGACCGGACCGCCCTGCCCGGTGTCGGAGTACGCGGGGATCTGGAAGATCTGGCCCGGGAGGGCGATGTTCGTTGCCGCGGTGTCGGTCGGCGACGCGGCGAGTCGCTCGAGGGCGGCTTCGGCCTCGGGGTTACCGGCGGCGACGGTGCGCAGCTTCGCGATCGCGGTGGCCGGGTCGACGACGGGGGCGGAATCTGCGGGCTGCGCCGATACGACACCGGTGAACATCATCGTCGCTGCCACTGCAGCGGTCAGACCTGCCGCGACCCGTCGTCCGAAGTGCCGTCGATTCATTCTTCTTCTCCCTCGTCACGTCAATGGGTAAGCATTAGTTCGAATGAGTAAACACTCGAGCCCTTATCGACGCCGCGGTTCGCGGCGTTACGCCGCCCCCGGACCTATGCTGCAGACATGGGAGCGGACGGCGGGCACGAGGCGAGGATCAGTGAGTTTCGGGAGGGGCTCGCCGACGTGGTCCCCACGCGCCGAAGTCTGCAGCGACTGTTCGAGGCGGTCCTCGTGGTCGGTTCGGGACTCGAGCTGGATTCCACCCTGCAACGCATCGTCACTTCGGCCACGTCCCTGCTCGACGCCCGGTACGGCGCGCTCGGTGTCCACGCCCCCGACGGGGGGCTGTCGGAGTTCGTCTACGAGGGCATCACGCCGGAAGAGCGTGCGCACATGGGCCATCTGCCCGAAGGCCTCGGTCTGCTGGGACTGCTGATCCACGACCCCCGCCCGGTGCGCCTCGCCAACCTGGCCGATCACCCCGGGTCGATCGGCTTCCCGCCCGATCATCCACCGATGAAGAGCTTTCTGGGCATGCCGATCATGATGCGGGGCAAGGTTTTCGGGAGCATCTACCTCACCGAGAAACTCAGCGGACCCGAGTTCACCGACGAGGACGAGGTGATCCTGCGCGCGCTCGCGACCTCGGCAGGTGTGGCGGTGGAGAATTCGCGGCTGTTCGAGGAATCGCGGACGCGGGAGCGGTGGTTGACGGCCGTCGCGGCGATCACGTCCCGGCTGATGGTCGGCGGATCACTCGACGAAACACTCCACACACTCGCCGCCGAGGTACGCGAACTGTCCAGCGGCGACGAGGTCTTCATCGTCGTCACGCTCGGCGAGGGCGCGGTGGTCGGCGCGGACAGCACGGTGCGGCCGCTGCGCAACAGCTTCCGAATCGCCACCCAGGCCGAGCCGTTCGCCGAAGTGCTGCGCTCCCGCACTCCCGCACTGCTGACGGGTCTCGACGGTCTCGCACCGTTCTCCGCCGAGGCGGGCCGGGCCGCGGTGCTGCCGTTGTCGACGGCGTCGGGGGTCGGCGGGATCCTGGTGGTCACGGCGCGCGGCAACACCGCGTGGGATCCGGACGAGGTCGCCCGACTCGAATCGGTGGCCGACCTGGCTGCCGTCGCGGTGGAATTCTCCGATCAGCAGAGCAAGCAACGCCTGCTGTCGGTGCTCGCCGACCGCGACCGGATAGCGCGTGACCTGCACGACAACGTCATTCAGCGATTGTTCGCCACCGGCATGAGCCTGCAGAGCACGCACGCGGTCGGGGACGTCCCAGAGGGCGTGCGCTCCATCGTGGCCACCGCGGTCGAGCAACTCGATCGCACGGTGCGCGAGATCCGCACCACCATCTTCGATCTGCAGGCCACCGGGATTGCGTCCGCGACCAGTCTGCGCCGTCGTCTCCTCGACGTGATCGGCGACCTCACCTCCCAGTCACCGATCGCGCCGAACGTCCAGTTCTCGGGCGCCATCGACACTCTCGTGCCCAGCCGCATCCACCAGCACGCGGAGGCGGTGCTGCGGGAAGCCCTGAGCAATGCGCTGCGGCACGCGCGGGCCACCACCATCGACATCTCGGTGGCCGCCGGGGACGACCTCACCGTCACGGTCGCGGACGACGGCATCGGGATCGCCGACGGCGCCCGGCGCAGCGGACTGGACAACCTCGATCGGCGTGCCGAGCACTGCGGCGGCACCTGCACCGTCGACGCCGAGGGCGGCGGAACCGTCGTCACGTGGCGGGTTCCGTTGACGTGAGGAAGAAGTCAGCGCTGGTTGCGTAGTTCGGTGGCCAGCACGGCGGCCTGCGTGCGTCGTTGCATCCCGAGTTTCGACAACAGCCGTGACACATAGTTCTTGATCGTCTTCTCGGCGAGGAAGAGCCGCTCGGCGATCTCCCGGTTGGTGAGCCCCTCGCCGATCAATTCGAACACGGCGCGTTCCTGCTCGGACAGTTCCGCCAGGGGGTCTTCCCGGCGCGCGGACCTGATCCGGTTCATCAGCGCCGACGTCGCCCTGCTGTCGAGCAGCGAACCGCCCTCCCCCACCGTCCGCACGGCGGCGACCAGGTCGGTGCCGAGGATCTGTTTGAGGACGAATCCGGACGCGCCTGCCATGATGGCGTCGAACAGCGCCTCGTCGTCGGAGTACGACGTGAGCATCAGGCACCGCAGTTCGGGCAGGGACGTGCGGAGGTCCCGGCACAGTTCGACGCCGTTGCCGTCGGGCAACCGGACGTCGAGCACGGCGACGTCGGCGCCGCTGCCCGGGATCCGTGCCATCGCCTCGCCGACGGACGCAGCCTCCCCGACGACCTCGAGGTCGGGCACGCTGCCGAGTAGATCGACCAGGCCTCGTCGCACGATCTCGTGGTCGTCGACCAGGAACACCCGCGTGGTCATGTCTGCACCTCCACCGTCTTCTCCTCGAACCGTACCGCGCCGGCGACCGGTGCCCACCCCTCCGGGACCTCTCCCTCGCGCATTCGGGACCTTCGACCCCAGCGCCGGCGCCGCGGTGCGCGGGAGGCTGAGCCTGCGGGGGAACACCCGGACACGACAAGTGGAGGTCGCGATGAACAGCTGGTCGCTCAGTGACATCGAGGTGGTCTCCCGCGCCATCGTCTCGGCCCCGTCGGTCCACGACACCCAGCCGTGGGATCTTCGGCTCGACGGCGGGTGCGCGGAGGTCACGGAGCGTCGCGGTTTCACGGACACACCACGCGCCGACCGCGTGATCTCGTGCGGTGCGGGTGTCGCGAACGTGGAGCTCGCGCTGCGGGCGCTCGGCAAGAAGATCGAGACCGACCTGCTGCCCGATCCGCGCAGACGCGACCTCGTCGCCACCGTTCGGGCCGTGGGCACAGCTACCCCGTCCAGCACCGAGCTGAGGCTGTTCTCCGCGATGGCCCGCCGCCGGAGTCATCGAGAAGCGTTCGCCGACATACCGGTTCCCGCAGAAACCATCGCCGACATCGTCGCCGCGGCGGAGATAGAGGGCGTCCGCGCTCGGCTGCTCGCCGCGGACGAGGCGCCCGCGCTCGCCGACGTCCTTCTCTATTCCGCCGACCGGGTTCGGCAGGATCCCGGCCACCAGCGCGACCTCTTCCCGTGGACGTCGCACTGGCTGCCGCAGGGCGGTCACGAGTCGGTCGACGCGATCCGCCCCGTCGTCACCCGCGGCGTCCCCGACTCGGCACGGCTCGCCGCGGCCATCGAGAGCGAGACCGTCCTCGTGTTCGTATCGGACACGCAGGAGTCGATCGACCTGGTCCGCACCGGAATCGCGGTCGAACGAGCGTGGCTGACCGCCGTCGACGCCCGGCTGGGTGCCTCCATCCTCTCCCACCCGCTTCGCGTCGACGACTCGGCGCACCGGCTGGCACGCCGACTCGACATGCCGGGCCATCCCCAACTGATTCTGCGAATCGGCTACTGGGGCATGCGCAACTTCCGCCGCGGCGAACGCGCCGCGGCCCTCTAACGCACCTCGAAGACCAGCGGGTACCGCGACGCGGCGTCGTCGAGTTCGGGTGCCGGAGCCTCCTTCAGGAAGCGGTCGAACATTCCCGCCACGAGGTCGTTGGTCGTGTCGACCACCTCCTGGCGGGGAGCCGTGCCGAGGCTGAAGCCGGCGGGCACGTCCATTCCGGGAGGATCGGGGATCGCCTGCGGGACGTAGTGCTCGGCGTCGGTGAAGCTGAAGTGCCCGGTGTCCCGGAGTGCGTAGACCTTGCTCCAGGACCGGGGGGTCGCAAAATACTGTCCCCAGAACCTGTCCCGGCCTTCGGGGCTCTCGGCGTGACGCGAGTTGAGCACGCTGAGCAGTGGGGTGCCGGGATCCTGGGAAACGATCGGGCTCGCCGTGTTCGCGTACAGGAGCGCTCCGTCGACATTGACCCCGGCGTCCACCCGCGGATCGTCGAGGAGGACCTGGGTGGTCGTGGCTCCGCCGATCGAGTGACCGAACATCCCGATCCGTTCGGGATCGACGGCCTCGGAGAGGCCGTCCGGCAGCAGCCGGCCGATCCCGTCGGGGTCGTCACCGCGGGAGAGGGATTCGACGGTGTCGACGACGAAACTCGCGTCCTCCACCCGGGTGTCGAGCGCCTTCTTCTGGGTTTCCGCGGAGTACGGGTCGGTGATCTGCGACGTGACGACGCGGCCGTCCGGGAACACCGTCGCGAGGGCCTCACCCGTGTGGTCCATGCCGATCACCACGTAGCCGCGGCTCGCGAGATCCTCGGCGGCGATCGTGTACAGCGTCCGCGGCACATAGAAGCCCGGCGAGAAGAGGATCACGGGAAGCGAGCGGGTTCCGCCCGCGGCGAATCCGGCAGGATAGGTGACCGTCACCGGAATGGATCGCGCACGGCCCGGCGACCACGGATCGTCGCGATCGTGATCCACCAGTTCGAGTGTGCTGACACCGACGTTCGAATCGCTCGCAGGCAGGCGCAGCAGCGTGCCCGTGCCGGCACTCGCCGTCGCCGGCTGGACCGAGGCCACTGCGCCGACAACCACTGCGCCGGCGACCAGTCCCCGGAGCATGAGGGTTGCCTTCACTCGAACCTCCTCTGCGAAGTCGCGCGAAGGCTACCGCACAGTCGTCGTGATCGGGGGCGCTAGCTTTCCGGCCGGACGATCATCACCGGGCAATCCGCGGTGTGGAGCAACGCATTGCTGGTGGAGCCCAGCAGCATTCCCTTGAAGCCACCCCGGCCGCGGCTGCCGACCACGATCAGCTGCGCCTTCTCGGCGAACTCGCTGAGCACCCGCACCGGACGGTCCCGCGCCACGATGCGTTCGACCGTCACGTCGGGATACCGCTCCTGGTATCCGGCGAGGCGCTCCGACAGCACCACCTCTTCACCCGTCTGGATGCTGCTCCACAGCGCGTCCTCCGGGCTGGCGCCGAGCGACGGCTGCACACTGACATCGCTCCACACATTGACCGCGACCAGGCTCGCTCCGCGGGCGGCGGCCTGCTCGAACGCCACTTCCACCGCCGCCTTGCTGCTTTCCGAGCCGTCGACGCCGACCACGATCGGCCCCTCCGTGGGCGGCTGCCCGTCCATGGTGCGCCCCCGCACGACCACCAGCGGGCAATGGCCGTGCGCGGCGACCGCGGAGGTGGTGGAGCCGACCAGCAGACCGGTGAACTCACCGTGCCCCCGCGAACCGAGCACCACCATGTGCGCGTTCGCGGAGAGCTCGATGAGTGTCTGACTCACCTTGCCCTCGTGCTGTTCGGTGGTGATGTCGAGCGGCTCGTCCACCGTCTGCTTGGCATGCACCCGCGCACTGCCCAGCCGGGCCTTCGCCGTGTCCTCGAGTTCTTCCTTGAAACTCTCGGCCAGGTACGGCTCGGTGTAATAGAAGGCAGGAATGTGCACCACTGTCACGATGTGCAGCGGGAGCGACAGGGCGGCGGCGGCGCGAGCGGCCCACGCCACTGCGGCCGAGGCCGCCTCGGATCCGTCCACACCCACGACGATCGGCTTGATTCCAGTCATGGTCACCTTTCCTGATTCTTCCGGCTGGGCACTGCTGGGGTTTGCGGGGCTACCCGCAGATCTTGCGGAGCTTCTCGACCAGCGCGACTCGTCCCGCACGATCCGCGGCGAGCGGGGTGACGGTGAGCGTGGTGACCCCGGACTCGGCGAAGGCGGCCACCCGCTCCGCGACGTAGCTCTCCGGACCGATCAGCGACACGGCCCGCACCAGATCGTCCGGCACCGCGGCGGCGGCCTCGTCCTTCTTGCCCGACAGGTAGAGGTCCTGGATGGTCTCGGCTTCCTTCTCGTAGCCGTACCGGACCGCGAGGTCGTTGTAGAAATTCTTGCCCTTCGCGCCCATGCCGCCGATGTACAGCGCCAGGCCCGGGCGGACCCAGTCGAGCATGTGCTCGACGTCGTCGCCGATGGCGAGGGCGGGCGACGCGAAGACCTGCAGCTCACCGAGGCTGGGGTCGCGCTTCGCCTTGCCCTTGGCCAGGGGCTCGCCCCACACGCTCGCCGCCTTCTCCGGGTGGTAGAAGATGGGTTCCCAGCCTTCGGCGATCTCGGCGGTCAGCTCCACGTTCTTCGGTCCGAGCGAGGCGATGACGATCGGGATGCGATCACGCACAGGGTGGTTGATGATCTTCAGCGGCTTGCCCAGCCCGGTGCCCTTCTCGGCGGGCAGCGGAATCTGGTAGTACTTGCCCTGGAACTCGACCTTCTCGCGGCGCCACACCTTGCGGCAGATCTCGACGACCTCGCGGGTGCGCCCGAGCGGGGCGTCGTACTTGACGCCGTGAAAGCCCTCGATCACCTGCGGGCCGGAGGCGCCGAGGCCCATCACGAAGCGTCCGTCCGACACGAAGTCGAGGCCGGCCGCCGTCATGGCGGTCAGGCTGGGCGTGCGGGTGTAGATCTGGAAGATGCCCGACGCGAGTTCGAGTGTCGTGGTCTTGGCGGCGAGATAGCCGATCTGGCTCACCGCGTCGAACGAGTAGGCCTCGGGCACGAACGCGATGTCGAGCCCGGCTTTCTCCAGGTCGGCGACCTCGTCGACCGTCTCGGCGAAACCGCCGCTGTAGTTCAAGCCCATACCTATGCGCACGTCGTTCCCCAATCCTGGCGTTATCTGCAACCTGTTCCTGCGTCAACCCAGACACTACTGCGAACAATCGCGTCAGGGACGTGCAGGCCTCACGACGACTACCGGGCAATGCGCACCACCGACCAGGCTGTTACTGGTCGATCCGAGCAGCATCCCCTTGAATCCTCCGCGCCCCCGGCTGCCGACCACCAGCAGTTGCGCCTTCCTCGACCACTCGAGCAGTCGCGCCCGCGGATTGTCGATGTACACCTCCCGGGTGACCCGCACGTCGGGGTACTTCTCCTGCCAGCCGGCGAGGCTCTCGGCGAGAACGGCGTGTTCGTCCTCCTCGAGTCCCTGCGGCACCAGGGCCGCGGCCCGCGGGTCCTCGAACGCTTTCGGTCCGAGGTCACTCCAGACGTGGACGGCCACCAACGGCGCATTCCGCAGCGACGCCTCCTGGAAAGCCACCGAGATCGCCCGCTCACTGGTGGGGCTGCCGTCGACGCCGACCACGACGGGCCCTCCGGCGTGGGCGTCGCCGCGGACCACGACGACCGGGCAGTGCGCGTGGCTGGTGACGTTGATCGCCGTGTTCCCGAGCAGTGCGGTGGCGGCCGCTCCGGACCCGGACGCGCCGACGACCACGATCCGGGCGTTCTCGGACAGGTCGACGAGCCACTGGGCACTGCTGCCGATCGACAGTTCGGTGTGGACGTCGATGATGGGATTGACCGCGAACGCCTGCTCCTGCGCTTCGGCGAGAATCGCCTTGCCGCTGGCCTCCACCCACTCGTACACGCCGCCCGAATCCATGTAGGGACCGCCGAACCCGTACGGGGCGAAGTCGAGTGCGTGGATGATCTTCAGGTTCAGTCCACGTTCGGTGGCCAGTTCGGCGGCCACCCGAACAGCGGACTTCGAGGTGTCCGATCCGTCGACACCGACGACGACGCTGTTGCGGTCCCGTGTGCTCATGACTTCACACTATCCCCGGCCTCCGTTTCGCGTCTGCCGCCCTTCGCCTTTCGACGAGGGACTTAAGTCCCCACCAACTCGGGCTCTCCGCCCGTAGCCGCGGGCCCCGACTTCGACGATGATGAGAAGGTGGGGTCCTGTGCCCTATTCGAATTTTGCTGGGCCACTGCACTTTCCGAGCAGATTCCGCTGGAGCGACGTCGGTCACAAATTTGGTATTCGGAATGCGAATTAAAGTACGTTCGGGTCATGCAACTCACACAGTTCACCGACCTCGGACTGCGGGTGGTCATGCGACTGGCCGTCGCCGGGGAGGGCGAACGACCGGGAAGCCGGGCGATCGCCGAGGAACTGTCGGTGTCGTACACCCACGCCGCCAAGGTCATTACCCGGCTGGGTGAACTCGGCATCGTGGACGCACGCCGGGGACGCGCGGGCGGTCTGGCCATCACCGAACTCGGGCGCACCGCCTCCGTCGGCTGGCTCGCCCGCCGACTCGAAGGCGATGCGGAGGTCGTCGACTGCGACGGCGCCCAACCGTGCCCGCTGCGATCGGGCTGCCTGCTGCGGTCGGCGCTGCGACGCGCGCAGAACGCGTTCTTCGAGTCGCTGGACGCCCTCACCATCGAAGACCTCACCCGGTCCCCCACCGGAACCGTGCTGCTCACCCTCCCACGCGTAGCCGCCGCCACAACTTCCCAGATTTCTCGAACGATCGGAGAATGACATGCTCTCGCCCACCTCGACGGACGTCATCCGCGCCACCCTGCCCGTGGTCGGCGCCGCGATCTCGGACATTACGACGCTGTTCTACCGCAAGCTGTTCGACGCGCACCCCGAACTCGAACGTGACCTGTTCAACCGCGGAAATCAGAAGCAGGGCGAACAGCAGAAAGCGCTGGCCGGGGCCATCGCCGCGTTCGCGGCCCTCCAACTCGAGCCCGATCAGGCGCGCGTCGACCTCATCCTGTCGAGGATCGCGAACAAGCACGCCTCACTGGGGATCGAGCCCGCGCAGTACGCGATCGTGCACACCCACCTGTTCGCGGCCATCGTCGAGGTCCTCGGTGACGCCGTCACTCCCGAGGTCGCTGCGGCCTGGGACGAGGTGTACTGGCTGATGGCGGAGACGCTGATCGCGATGGAGGCCGGCCTCTACGCCTCGGCGGGAGTGACGGTCGGCGACGTGTGGCGGGACGTGCGGGTCCGCGAGCGCCGCCACGAGTCCGCCGACACGGTGTCGTTCGTGCTGACGTCCCTCGACGGCTCGCCGCTTCCGTCGTTCGCTCCGGGGCAGTACCTGTCCGTGGCGGTGCACCTGCCGGACGGCGCGCGCCAGATCCGCCAGTACAGCCTGTCGTCGGCCCCGTCGCGCGGTGACTGGAGGATCTCGGTGAAGCGAGCGGGCGAGGTGTCGAACTTCCTGTACCAGAACGTCTTCGAAGACGACATCGTGACGGTGTCGACGCCGTTCGGCGATCTCGTCCTGCAGGACGACGACGCGCCGCTGCTGCTCGTGTCCGCGGGCATCGGGTGCACGCCGATGATCGGGATGCTCAGCCACCTCGCCGACACCGAGGACAGCCGACCGATCTCGGTGCTCCACGCCGACCGGTCCGCCAGCAGTCACGCGCACCGCGCGGAACTGACCGAACTGGTGGAACGTCTGCCGTTCGCGGTGATGCACCGCTGGTACGAAGACCTGGGCGCCCGCCGGCCCGAGGGCAGCCTGCGGGAGGGCCGCGCGGACCTCGGCGAGGTCGCGATCGCGCCCGGCACTCGCGCCTACCTGTGCGGTCCGTTGCCGTTCATGCTCGGAATGCGGGAGGCGCTCCTCGCGAAGGACGTGCCCGCCGAGAACATCCACTACGAGGTGTTCGGCCCCGACAGTTGGTCGGCCACCGTGTGAGAGCCACGGCGGCTTCGTTCACACCGGCCAGGTGTGGACGGGGCTGCCCTCACGCATGTTCTCCACGTACTGACGCAACATGGCGGCCAGGGCTTCCGGGCGGCTCAGACCGGCGTTCTCGTGCCGGACCACCTGCGCACGCTGCCACGACGCCCCCGTCTGCCGGGTGACGCACCGGCCCTCGATGACGCTGAGGTAGCGATCGCGGGCCTTCGCGGACAGCCCGAACGCGGCGAGCCCCTCGTCGGCGATCGGCAGCAGCCGCCGCAGGACGAGCTCGTCGGCGCCCGCGAACCCCACACCGGGCCAGTACAACTCGGCGTCCATACCGTACTTCGCGCCCGCGTGCAGGTTCTCCTCGGCCGCGTTGAACGACATCTGCGACCAGACGGGCCGGTCCGATTCGACGAGCCCGCGCAGCGCGCCGTAGTAGAACGCGGCGTTCGCCATCGTGTCGAGCACCGTCGGGCCCGCGGGCAGCACCCGGTTCTCGATCCGCAGGTGCGGCTTGCCGTCGTCGCTGTCGTACACCGGGCGGTTCCATCGGTAGATGGTGCCGTTGTGCATCTGCAGTTCGCTGAGGTCCGGTACCCGGCCCGCGTCGAGTTCGGCCGACGGGTCGACGTCGGAGACCTCCGGCAGCAGCGCCGGGAAGTATCGGGAGTTCTCCTCGAACAGGTCGAAGACCGACGTGATCCATCGTTCGCCGAACCACACACGCGGCCGCACGCCCTGGTTCTTCAGCTCCAGCGGCCGCGTGTCGGTGGCCTGCTCGAAGATCGGGATGCGCGATTCGTGCCACAGCGCCTTGCCTGCCATGAACGGTGCATTCGCGGCGAGGGCCACCTGGGCACCGGCCAGGCACTGCGCGGCGTTCCAGTGCGCGGCGAATTCGTCCGGCGCGACGCGCAGGTGCAGCTGCAGCGACGTGCACGCGGCTTCCGGGAGCACCGAATTGGCGTCCACCTTCAGCTGTTCGGCGAGCCGGCCCTCGAGCGGCACACCCTCGAGGTCGAGTTCGATGTCCTCCCCGCGCGCGGCGAAGATCTGATCGTTGAGCTGCTCGTAGCGGGGATTCGCGGTGATCCACTCGCGGCCGAGGTGCTCGAGTTGCAATGTCGGGAGCATTCCCACCATCACCAGCTGGGCGTCGTGCCCGTGGATCCGCGCGTCGGCGACGTGCAGCGATGCCCGCAGGGTGCGTTCGAGCTCGAACGTCCCCTCACCGATCAGGGGACCCGGCCGGACGTTCATCTCGACGTTGAACTGACCGAGTTCGGTCTGGAACACGGCGTCGTCGTCGATCGACTCGAGGACTGCGAGATTGGACATCGCCGGCGTCATGTCGGCATGGACGAGATTGAACTCGATCTCCATGCCCAGCATGGGCCTCGGCGGGTCGACCTCGTCGACGAACGCTCCCTCCCGCAGCATCCTCTCGAGCGCGTCGACGCACATGAGCACCTTCTGCCGGAACAGGCGCCGGTCTTCTCGGGTGAATGTCCGAGACGTCACTTCGCGACCCATACCACTCCCCAACTGCGCGTCGAACTGCGCTCACGGGGGAGCATATCCGTTCATCCCGCGCGAAGGCGGGATGGCGGGCTAACCTCGAACCAGACGCTGGTGAGCGGAAGGACTTGAGATGACGCCTGATACCGACTCCAAGAAGAAACCAGAGTTCTCCGTGGGCACGCGCGTGAAAACGCGGCATTCGGCCGATCACGAACTGGCCGAGAAGAAGTGGCCCCTGGAGGCCGGCGTCATCGTCGACGATTTCGCCGGCGTCCAGGACATCAGCAACGATTCGTACGGCCGCGACTGGGCCGTCTCACGCCGCTGGGCGATCGCCCTCGACAGCGGACCACTCGTGTTCCGCAACGACGACGACCTCGAGCCGGAATAGGCCCTTACGCGTTGGCGCCTGCGTCGCCCCAGGTGACGGCCACGCCGCGGTCCTGCAGCCAGCGCCCCGGATCGACCTTGTTACCGCTCGCGTCGTGTACCTCGAAGTGCAGGTGCGGTCCGGTGGACTGACCGCGGTTACCGACGTGGGCGATCTCCTGCCCGGCGGTGACGCGCTGCCCCACACTCACGGTGTAGTCGTTGACGTGTCCGTAGACGGTGACGGTGCCGTCGTCGTGCAGCAGACGCACCCACAGTCCGAAACCGGACGCCGCGCCGGCGTCGATGACCTGACCGTCGGCCGCCGCGAGCACCGAGGTGCCGATGGGCGCCGCGATGTCGATGCCGCCGTGGTGTGCTCCCCAGCGGGAACCGAAGTTGGAGGTCAGCTTGCCCGACACCGGCTGAACCGCGTGCGGCTTGACCGGGTTGACGGACGACAGCCACTGCTGCGCCTGAGCGCCGAGGTCCGGGCCGCCGAGGTTCTGGGCGGCGGCACCGAGGTCTGCGGGCAGTTCGAAGCCGGCGGGAAGGACACCGGCCGGGATCTCGAACGGCACACCCGGCAGCGTCTGCGCGCCGCTCGTCTCGTGGGAGTCGACGGGGGCGGCAGCAGCGTTTCCGGCGCCCAGCTGGGCTGCGCCGACCACGATGGCTCCGGTGGCGGCCGCAACAGTCGCGGCCTTGATGCCCACACCCGCTCCGGTCTGCTGGTTGCGATGGCGTCCGCGCGCCGCGTCCGGATCGATCTCGAAGCGAACGGAAGACCCGTTTGCCCGGTGGTGGGAACCCACAGTAAATACCTCGTCAGTCGTCGGATTGCAGCTCTCCCCGTCCGGGGTGGGCTCCTCTGTCTGGCGACGAATGTAACAAAACGATATAGGTCCGCGCCACCGTTACCGAACGTTTATGTTCGGCGGTCCTCGAGTTCTGCCTTGAATGCGGCGTAGCGGGCGCGGTGCGGGGCGCGCCGGCGGATCACCGCCCACGCGATCCCGAGCACGACGAACCATACCGGGGTGACGAGGAGCGCCTCCAGGGTGTCCGCCTCCTGGGTCAACGCCCAGATGAGGAACACGAAGAACGCCAGGACGACCCAGCACATCACCACACCGCCGGGCATCTTGAACTTCGACGCCTCGTGCAGTTCGGGCCGCCGCTTCCGGTACACGATGTAGCTGGCCAGGATCATCGTCCACACGAACATGAACAGCACCGATGAGATTGTCGTCACAGTCGTGAACGCCTCGATGACGGAGTCGCCGGAGAACAGCAGCGCGATCGCCGACAGCAGGAAGGCGCACGAGAACATCAGCGCATTGGCCGGGACCTTGCGGGAGGAGAGCCTGCCGAGCCGGCCCGGCGCGTCACCCTCCTGCGCGAGGCCGTAGACCATCCGGGACGTCGAATAGATTCCCGAGTTCGCCGAGGACGCCGCGGACGTCAGCACCACGAACTGGATGACTCCGGCCGCGATCCCCAGACCGGCGAGGGTGAACATCGCCGTGAACGGGCTCTCGCCGGGGACGACCTCACGCCATGGCGTGACCGAGATGATCACGATCAGCGAGACCACGTAGAACAGCAGGATGCGGATGGGGATGGAGTTGATGGCCTTCGGCAGGTTCTTCTCCGGGTTCTTCGCCTCGGCCGCGGTGGTGCCGACGAGCTCGATACCGACGAACGCAAAGACCGCGATCTGGAATCCGGCCACGAAGCCCATCGCCCCGGTCGGGAACATGCCGCCGTCGTTCCACAGGTTGTCGAAGCCGGCCTCCGAACCGTTGGGCGACGTGAAGTGCGTGAACACCATCACGAGTCCGACGACGATGAGGCTGACGATGGCGATGATCTTGATCAGCGCGAACCAGAACTCGGTCTCACCGAACGCCCGCACGGTCGGCAGGTTCAGCAGCAGCAGCGCCGCGATGGCGACCAGCGCCGGGATCCACAACTGGAGGTCGGGCCACCAGTACTGCACGTAACCGGAGATCGCGACGATGTCGGCGATGCCGGTGACGATCCAGCAGAACCAGTACGTCCACCCGGTGAAGAACCCGGCCCAGGGGCCGAGCAGGTCGGCGGTGAAGTCGGAGAACGACTTGTAATGCAGGTTGGAGAGCAGCAGCTCGCCCATCGCCCGCATCACGAAGAACAGCATGAAGCCGATGATCATGTAGACGAAGATCACCGACGGTCCGGCCAGCGAGATCGTCTTCCCGGATCCCATGAAGAGACCCGTGCCGATTGCTCCGCCGATCGCGATCAGCTGGATGTGCCGGTTGGCGAGCTGCCTGGAGAGATGCGGCTCACCGGCCGGTCCCGTCCCTGAGCCATCACCCGGTTCCGATCCGATCGAGCCCGTCGAGGAAGTGCGGTCAGCCATGGAACACCTGCAACCCTTCTCAGTCCTTGCTGTCACCGTCCGAAAGCGTGGGTCACGTTACGCCGGGACCGTTCGCGCACCACGGTCGAGGACGGCATTCCGCATCGAGGGACTTGACAGAGGCCGAGTAGCTAAGGCTAACCTCAGTTCGTTACTTCGAGGCGAGGAGCCTGCACATGATCGAGGACCTGATCGAGATCGCGTACGCCCAGGGCGCAGTCACCTGCGTGGCTCAGGCCGCCGACGGCGTCGACGAGTACGAACTCGCACGGGTCGATTCGGTCGCGTCCAGCGTCACGGTCACGGTGCGGGCCGACGGCAAATTCGCGAAGGCCACCAGCGTCGAGGGCTACCTCAGTCTCGGGCAGGTCGTCCGGGCATGCGGACTCGACTACCGGCACGCCACGTCGAGCGCCCGCCAGTACATCCACTGATCAACTCAAGTGCTCCCCGAAGAAACCGTCGATCCTCTTCCACGCGTCGGCGGCGGCTTCCGGGTCGGGCACCATCCCCGTGACCTTCGCCAGGGGACGCAGCACCTTCGGTCCGRCCAGTTCATCGTTCAGGAACGTATGACCGGCAGTGGGGTACTCCTTCACATCGTGAGCCACGCCGGCCTTCGTCAGCGCCGCCTCCAACTTGGCCGCCGCATTCCGCAGAGCGAAGTCCTTGCCGCCGTAACTGGCGACCACCGGGCACGCACCCGCCACGGCCGCGTCGAGGTCGCGCGGCAGGACCCCGTAGTTCGGGGCCGCCGCATCGAACCCCGTGCGCAGGGACATCAGGGCGAACCCGCCGCCCATGCAGAATCCGATGACACCGATCTTCCCCGTGCAGTCCGACGAGCCGGACAACCACTGACGGGCAGCCTCGATGTCGCCGTACGCCCGGCCCTTCCCCGAGAGCATCGCCCGCATCGTCGACACCAGACAGCGTCGCGCACCACCCGCACTGAACAGATCCGGCGCAACCGTCAGAAACCCCGCCGCCGCCAGCCTGTCCGCCTGCCGGCGCATCACGTCGTCCAAGCCGAACGCCTCGTGCACCATCACTACACCCGGCCACGGACCCTCACCGGACGGCCTCGCCAGATAACCGTGCAAGTTCAGCGAACCGTCGTGCCGCGCAGCGAGGTCGGTCAAGTCGATCTCGGACATGTGCGTCTCCCGTTCCGTCGTCACTTCCAGAACATCTGCGACAACCATGCCCTCCCCATCGCGAGCGCACCACCATTCCCGCTACACTCACCTCGGTGTGCGCCCCGCGCGTGCACCGCGCCTTCGTAGCTCAGGGGATAGAGCAACCCTCTCCTAAAGGGTAGGTCGCAGGTTCGAATCCTGCCGAGGGCACTCTCCTGCCTGCGGTAGTCCTCACTGCGCTCCGCTCCCGCAGCTTGGACGTGGTAACGCAGGTCACGCCGCAGGCGATACGCCAGGCAGGTCGGGACGACCCGAGGAGAGTCTCATGAACTGGGTGGACATCGACATCTTCCCGCCGCTGATTGCCAACCTGCTGCACCTGTTGGCCGCCCTGACGAACAATGGGACGGGATCATGATCGGCATATTGCCCGACCTGCCGTACATGGGATTGGACTGGGAGTTCTTCTTCCCGACCAATCTCTATATCGCGTTCATCAACTGGTGGAATCCTTTCTAGCGCAGGGCAGCTCGGTCAGCGGGGTCCGCGCCCGCGTCGACATTCCGGGGCTACGGATATTGCGGACCGTGGCTGACCTCGATCGTTCGTATCGTCGCCCCATGACCACCACCGAGAACCGCCCGGCCGCCCTGCACTCGTACTTCGCCTACCGTGACGCCCCGGCAGCTCTGCGCTGGCTGGAGCGCGCGTTCGGTTTCGAGACCACCCTCGAATTCCCGGACGACAACGGCGGGATCATGCATTCCGAATTGCGACGAGGCGACGCCGCCATCATGGTCTTCAGCGACGACGGCAACTACGACCGGCCTGCGCTCCGCGGCGAGACCGTCGGGCACGGTACGTATCTCAGCGTCGGCAGCGACAGCGAAGTCGACGAGCTCTACGCCACGGCGATCGAGGCCGGCGCCACCTCGGTCTKGGAACCCGCGAACACCCCATGGGGCAACTACCGGTGCCGGGTCCTCGACCTCGAGGGATTCGAGTGGCCGTTCGGCACCCTGCGCCCGGGCGAGAGCAGTGCTGACTGGTCGGAGTGTGAATGACGGTGACACGGAACCGGATCGACGCGGCACCGCACCCCGTCGTCAGACGATCGCGAAGAGCCGGGCCGCGTTGTCGTGGCACACCGCTCGCAGCCACGGCTCGCCCAGGTCGAATCGGGTGAGTCCCTCGAGTGCGTCGAGGTAGGGATACGGGATGTTGGGGAAGTCGCTGCCGAACACGATGCGTTCCTGCAGATCCGCCAGCCGGTGCACCTGATCGCGCGGAAACGGTGTGGCCGCTTCGGTGTAGTCCGTGAACGTCATCGTCGTGTCGAGATACACGTTGCCGTACTGGTCGGCCAAGTCCAGGAATTCCCGGTACTCCGGCAGACCCATGTGGGCGATGATCAGGTGCAGCCTCGGGTACCGCGACAGCAACTCGGCGATCGGGCCGGGGCCCGTGTAGGTGCCGGGCGCCGGCCCCGACCCGCAATGGATGACCACCGGGACACCCGACTCCTGCAGCACACCCCACACGGGGTCGAGGAGCGGATCGTTCGGCGAGTAATCGCCCACCTGGATGTGGGACTTGAAGACGCGCGTCCCCGACTCGACCGCCTCGGCGACATACGTGGCCGCGGACTCCTCCGGGTAGAACGTCGAGGTCCGCAGACAGTCGGGGGTCTGTTGGGCGAACTCGACCGACCACTGGTTCAGCCACGCGGCCATCTCCGGCTTGTGCGGGTAGATCATCGACGTGAACCGCCTGACACCGAACCCACGGAGGTGTTCGACGCGGACGTCCTCTTCGTGCCGGTAGTGGATGGGCCACTCACGTCCGGTGAGGGGACCGACTGCGTCGAAGTAACCCCACACCTTCTCCATCACGTTCGCAGGCATGAAGTGGGTGTGAACGTCGATGATGCCGGGCAGCCCCAGCGCACGCCAGAACTCCTGCACTCGCAGATCCTCGGACAACAGTCTTCTCCTCGACGCAGTGCCGGACGCAGACCCCKGCAGATCAGAACGGGGCCGACTCAGAACAGCGTGAACGCGTCCTCGGCCTCGGGGGTGGACGGCGCGACGACTGCCGGTGCAGGCGCGGGGGCAGGGGCAGAGACCGGCGCCGGCGCGAGCGCACCGGACGCGACGGCGCGGGCCGCCTCGCCCGCGAGAACGTCGGCCATCTCGTTGTAGTGATTGCCGACGTGGCCGCGAACCCAGCGGAAACGCACGGGCCCGGGCCGTTCGCTGATGGCCCGGTCGATGGACTGCACCAGTGCGAGGTTCTTGACGGGGGCGCCACCCGCCGTCTTCCAGCCTTTGCGCTTCCAACCGGGCAGCCACTCCGACGCGCACTTGATGGCGTACTGGGAATCGGACTCGATCAGCAGCGGATCTTCCCCGGGATGCGCGGTGATCGCTTCGAGCAAGGCCCGCAGCTCGGCGATCTGATTGGTCCCGGAGGGTTCGCCACCCGATTGGCTGGGACCCTCGTGATTGACCCATGCCCAGCCGATCGCCCCACCGGGGTTGCGGAGACAGGATCCGTCGGTACTCACGATGATCATGGCTGGGACTTTACGTGCGCGCTCCGACATCCGCCGGTAGCGGTCGCCTTCGGAGTGGATACGCTGCATTCGATGACGGTTTCGCTGGAGGTGGTCGAGACCACCGTGACCGCGCGGCGTCCCCTGGACGTCGCCATGTCGTTGCAGCCGCTGCAACGCGGCAAGGGCGACCCCTGCCACCGCCGGACGGCCGACGGCTCGATCTGGCGGACGTCGGTGCAGAAGTCGGGGCCGGTCACGTATCGCCTCACCCAGATCGACCGCCACTCGGTGCGCTGTCAGGCGTGGGGTGCGGGCGCCCACGAGTTGTCCGAGGGCCTGGGCCGCCTCGTCGGCGACCACGACGACTGCGCGGACTTCGCCCCCGACCATCCGATCCTCGTCGAGGCCCACCGCCGATTCCCGCACCTGCGCCTCGGCCGCACCGACCGGGTGATGGAGGCCCTCGTTCCCGCCATCCTCGAGCAGCGTGTGCACGGCCTCGCCGCGTTCGCGTCGTGGCGGCGGCTCGTGTGGAAGTTCGGCGAACCCGCGCCCGGTCCCGCCCCCGACGGGATGCGACTACCGCCGACCGCGGACGTGTGGCGGCGGGTTCCGTCGTGGGAATTCCACCGGGCCAACGTCGACCCCAGCCGGTCCCGGACGATCGTCCGCTGCGCGCAGGTCGCCGACCGGCTCGAGAAGATCGTCGACCTCCCCCGCAAGGAAGCGAATCGCCGGCTGATGTCCGTCCCCGGCGTCGGGATCTGGACGGCGGCCGAGGTGTCGCAGCGTGCGCTCGGCGATCCCGACGCCCTGTCGGTCGGCGATTATCACCTCGCCGCGGTGGTGGGGTGGTCGCTGCTCGGCAAGCCCCTCGACGACGCCGAGATGGTGGAGTACCTGGCTCCGCTGCAGCCGCACCGCTATCGCGCGGTACGCCTGCTGGAGGTGAGCGGACAGGCCGTCAAACCCAAGTTCGGGCCCCGGACGGCGCTCGTCGACCACACCTGGCACTGACCCGGGATCCGCGGAGACCACACACGCGCTCACCGGCACCCATGAACACCTGTTCAAGTGTTCATACGAGAAACTAGACTTCGAAGGATCAGCTGCCGGCCGGAGGAGACGCCGTGGAACCCGTGGCAATGCACATGAGCGACGGCCTGATCAATGCGCCGACCTCCCTGCTGTTCGTCGTCGTCGCGGTGGCGGGACTGTCGATCGCCGCGTGGCGCGCGCGCTCCGAACTCGACGAACGCACCGCCCCGATGGCCGGTCTCGTGGCGGCCTTCATCTTCGCGGTCCAGATGGTCAACTTCCCGATCCTTCCCGGTGTGAGCGGGCACCTCCTCGGCGGCGCGCTCGCCGCCATCCTCGTCGGCCCCTACACCGGCATGCTCTGCGTTTCGATCGTGCTGATCGTGCAGGCGCTGCTGTTCGCCGACGGTGGGCTGACGGCGCTCGGAGCGAACATCACCAACATGGCGATCATCGGGGTGGTCGTCGGCTACGGCGTCGCGGTGGCCCTGCGTCCACTCGTGGTGCGACAGCAGCGACTGCGCTTCCGCATCCTCGGTGCGCTCGCCTTCGCCGCGGCACTGTGCGGAACGGTGGCGGCGTCGATGGGCTTCGTCCTCGAATACGCGATCGGCGGTCATGCGACGTCCGGAGATTCGACGTCGCTGGGCGCGGTGGCGGTGTACATGCTCGGGGCGCACGTGCTGATCGGCATCGGCGAAGGCCTCATCACCGCCGTCACGGCGACGGCCGTGGCGAAGGCGCGCCCCGACCTCGTGTACCTGCTGCGGACGGCGCCCCGCCGAGTCGAGGTGCGGGCATGAGCACGTCGTCGCCGGTCTCGCTGCGCCGATTCCTCATCGGCTTCGCGCTGGTGGCGTTGCTCGTCGCCGGCGCGGTCTCGTACCTCGCCAGCTCGAGTCCTGACGGTCTGGATTCCGCGACCACTCGCGGGTGCGAAACCGTGGAAACCGATACCGGGGAGACGCTCGAGGGTGACTGCATCGCCCAGAACGCGTCCGCCCACCCGTTGTCGGACTCGCCGCTCGCCGACTACACGGTGGGCGGCCGGTCGCATCTCACCGGGGTCGCGGGCGTGATCGGCGCGACCGCCACGTTCGTCGTCGCGGGTGGCCTGTTCTGGCTGCTCGCCCGCGTGCGGCGCAACCGAACGAGCCCCTGACCGTGGGAGCCGGCCACGCCCATCCGCTCTACCTCGACGGCACGTCCCCCGTGCACCGACTGCCGGCCGAGGTCGGGATCGTCTGCGCCGTCGTCTTCGTTTTCGCGGTGGTCGCGACGCCACGCGAGGCGTTCTGGGCGTTCGCCGGGTATCTCGCGATCCTGATCGTGATCTGGCGGATCGCCGGCATTGCGCTCACGTGGATCGGACCGCGGATGCTGATCGAGTTGCCATTCGTGACGCTCGCGCTCCTCCTGCCGTTCGCCGAGGGCGGTGCACGCGTCACCGTCCTCGGACTGTCGCTGTCCGTCGCGGGCCTCTACGCCGCCTGGGGCATTCTCGTGAAGGGCACGCTCGGCGTCCTTGTCTCGCTGACACTCGCCGCGACGACGCCGGCCCGGGACCTGCCGTTGGGTCTGGCGCGGCTGCGCGTGCCCGCGATGCTCACCACGATCGTGGTGCTGATGCTGCGCTACCTCGACCTGCTGACCGCCGAGGTCGAGCGGATGCGCACCGCCCGGCTCTCCCGCGGCGACGACCCCCGGACGTTCCGGCAGATCGGTGCCACCGCCCGGGGCGTCGGCGGCTTGTTCGTGCGGTCCTACGAGCGCGGCGAGCGCGTCCACCTGGCCATGCTGTCGCGGGGTTTCACGGGTTCCGTTCCCACGATCGGCGCGCCCCCGGCGACCGCTGCGATGTGGCGGGCGGGGCTCGTGCCCGCCGTGTGCGCGGTGGGGATCTGTGTCACCGTGTGGGTGCTCCGATGACCGCGGCCGTGCATCTCGAGGGCGTCTCGTTCGCGTATCCGGACGGCAGGGCCGCGCTGCACCGGATCGACCTCACGGTGGAACCCGGCGAGCGGGTGGCCGTCCTCGGTCCGAACGGGGCCGGGAAGACCACACTGATGTTGCACCTCAACGGCATTCTGACGGCCACCGAGGGCAGTGTCACCGTGGGCGGGCTGGAGCTGTCGCGGGGGGCGTCCCGGGACACGGTGCGGGAGGTCCGGCGCCGCGTCGGCATCGTCTTCCAGGACCCCGACGACCAGTTGTTCATGCCGACCGTCGCGCAGGACGTCGCGTTCGGTCCGGTCAACTTCGGGGTCACCGGGACCGCGCTCGACGAGCGGGTGCACGACGCGCTGACGGCCGTGGACATGACGGCACATTCGGACCGCAATCCCGCGCACCTCTCCGTGGGGCAGCGCCGCCGCGTCGCGCTGGCGACGGTCCTCGCGTGCGCCCCGGACGTGCTCGTGCTGGACGAGCCGTCGAGCAATCTCGACCCCGTCGCCCGACGCGAACTGGCCGACGTCCTCCTGGGTATCGACACCACGCAGCTGCTCGTCACGCACGACCTGCCGTACGCCGCCCAGTTGTGCACGCGCGCCGTGATCCTCGACGAGGGACACCTGGTGGCCGACGGTCCGATCCTGGAACTGCTCGGCGACCCCGCGCTGCTCGCCCAGCATCGTCTCGAGTTGCCCTGGGGTTTCCGGCTTCCCGCGACCGACCCTCATTCGCCCGGCGAACGATCCGTGACACCGCCGACCAGGTAGCCCACGATGGGGAGACGAAGCTTCGCCCGCACTCCCACCGGAGGTCAGCGATGTCCATACCCGAAGCCGACGCCGGGGCCGTGTCCCAGCGCATTTTCGACGCATCGCTCGGAGCGATCGACCTCCTTGCCGTCCATCTGGGCGACCGTCTCGGCTGGTACCGCAGTCTCGCTTCGGACGGTCCGGCGACCGCGGACCAACTGGCGGAACGCACCACCACCCACCCGCGGTACGCGCGGGAGTGGCTCGAACAGCAGGCCGTGTCGGGACTTCTCACGGTCGACGATTCGGAGCCACGGACGTTCACGCTTCCGGCCGGCGCCGCCGAAGTACTCACCGACGAGCAGAGTCTCAACTATCTTGCACCGCTGGCGCGGATCTTCGTCGCCGCGACCACGCAGATGCCCGCGTTGCTGGAGGCGTACCGCACGGGCGGCGGTGTGGGTTGGGCGCAGTACGGCACGGATGCCCGTGAGTCGCAGGCCGACATGAATCGGCCGTGGTACGAGCAGGTTCTTCCCGGTGCACTGGCATCGGTTCCCGAGGTGGATGCATTGCTCCGGACGCCCGGTGCCACCATCGCCGACGTCGGATGCGGCGGCGCCTGGTCCACGATCGCACTCGCGCGTGCCTACCCGGATGCCCGGCTCCACGGCTACGACATCGACACCGCGACCGTTGAACTCGCGAGGTCCAATGTGCGCGAGCGGCCGGACGTCGCCGATCGGATCACGATCACCGAATCGGATGCGGCCGGGATCCCCGAGAGCAGCTACACCGCCGCGTTCGCGTTCGAGTGCATCCACGACATGCCCGCGCCCGTCGACGTGCTGTCCGCGGTCCGCAAGGCACTGGTTCCCGGTGGCGCGATGATCGTGATGGACGAGGCGGTGGACGACGAGTTCTCCGCCCCGGGAAGCGACATCGAGCGTCTGATGTACGGATTCAGCCTCACCGTGTGTCTTCCCGACGGCATGAACCACACACCCAGCGCGGGCACCGGAACGGTCATGCGCCCGAGCACATTGCGCGGCTACGCCGAGGCGGCCGGTTTCGGCACCATGGACGTCCTGCCGATCGAGGATTTCGCGTTCTTCCGGTTCTACCGGCTCACGGTGTAATCCCTGCACCGACACCCCGATACGCACGTATTTTGCGGAAAGGCCGAAAACTGGGGCATCCGAAGGGGGAAGATGTCTGCAGTAGGCAGGTTACGGACGCTTTCGCCGGTCGGGGCAACTGTGAAGCGCCAGGTCGAACCAGATTTGTCGTTTGTCATCCGCTACTACGCATGGGAAACACCATGAAACTGCATAGAGTGACAGCACCGGCAGCGCTGCTGATCGCCACCCTGTGTGTCGGAATGGGTACCGCGTATGCCGCCCCCACTCCCGCCGACCAGGCCGTCATCTCGCACACCAGCCTGAGCGCCGACGGCCGATCGGTCGGCACGGCACTCGACGCCGGGCACTTCACCCTGTCGCGGACGGCCGCCGCCGTCGACATCGTCAACGATTCGGGCACCCCGGTGGGCATGATCCCCCTGCGCTATTCGATCGCCGGTGTGCAGTTCGCGATCGATCCGGTCATCACCGACGCCGGCCGCTTCCTGAACCTGACACCCACGACGACCCCTGTCGCGGGAACCCTCGCCCTCACCCCGGTTGACAGGGATTCGGCGTACAACAACATGGTCGAGCAACTGCAGATCGGCTGGGACAACGGCGGCGGGACCGCGACCGCGATCGGCGCAGGCATCGGATTCGTCGTCGGGTGCGTCTTCCTCATCCTCGGCGGGTGCCTCCCCGGTGCCGCGGTGGGCGCAGCGATCGGCGCGGTCACGGGTATCAGCAACGCGAACCCCGCTGCGCCACCAGCGGTTTACGAATTCCTCGGAACCCCGTAGCGGGGCTTTCCGTCCGACTCCGAAGACGATTTCGGGAGGGCTATGGGTTAGTTCGCACACGGGGAGCATCACCGCGCACCCACATATGCATGTAGCCGTTCCGGTTTTCCAGCGAATATGGTCCACGCACAACGATGTTCGGTGCACTCAGGTGGGGACCGTGTTCGTCCTACGACATGGTGGGAATTTCCATGAAACTCTTGAAAACTCTGGCATTGTCCATATTCGTCATCTCCGCGATGGCCGTCGGGGCGGGCACTGCGTATGCCGATCCCGCACCTCAGGGAATCGACTGGTCGCAGCCGCTGATGACCCCGGCAGCCGACGGCGGCAGCAGCCAGGTGGCCGAACAGTTCTTCCCGGAGAACGAAGGGAAGCAGGACGCCTTCGACAAGATGACCAACGAGATCAATACCGGCTGGAACAACGCGGGCCTGCAGGGCATGGCGATCGGTTCCAACGTGGGCATGGCCATCGGGTGCGTGTCGATCTTCCCCAACTTCATTGCCGGCTGCATCGTCGGCGCAGTGGTCGGCACGATCGCCGGCGCCGTCATCGGCATCGGTGTGGGTAATCCCAACGCACAGCCGGCCGTAGAGCAGTTCTTCGCCACACCCTGAGCGAAGAGCGAGCTGCAGCCCCGGCCTCACTCGGGCCGGGGCTGCGGCGCGTCGTCAGCCGACGACGCCCTGGTCGCGCATCGTCGCGATATCTTGCGCCGACCAGCCCAGTTCACCGAGGATCCGATCGGTGTGCGCGCCGAGCGCGGGCACGTCGCCCATCCGCATCTCCACGTCGGAGAACGTCATCGGGGGCAGCATCGCCCTGATCGGCCCGGCCTCGGTGCCGATGTCACGCCAGCGGTCGCGCTGATCCAGCTGCGGATGCTCGATCAACCCGCCCATGTCGTTGAGCTCCGCCGCCGGGATCCCGGAGTCCGCGAGCGCCTGGTCGAGARCCGCGCTCGTGAAGCGTTGAGTCTCCTCGGCGACGAGGGCGTCCACCTCGGCGCGGTGCTGCACGCGCAGCATGTTGGTCGCGAACCGGGGGTGGTCGGCGAGTTCGGGGCGTTTGAACACGTCGGTCACCAGTTGCCGCCACCCGCGGTCGTTCTGGACACCGATGAGGATCTGCCCGTCGAGGGTGGGGTAGGAGTCGTACGGGACGATCGCCGCATGACCGAGCCCGACGCGCGGGATCTGCTTGTCGGCGTACATCTTCATGTACATCGGGTGGCCCAGCCACTCGGCGGTCGCGTCGAACATCGACACGTCGATCCGCGCCCCCACCCCGGTTCGTGACCGCCGGAACAGGGCTCCGAGAACTGACGTCATCGCGTACATTCCCGCCGCGATGTCGGAGACCGGAACACCCGTCTTGGTTGCGGTGTCGGGGGTGCCGGTCACCGAGATCATCCCCGTTTCGGCCTGGACCAGCATGTCGTAGGCCTTGCGTTCGCGCCGCGGCCCCGCCGATCCGTAGCCCGACATGTTCACGACGATCAGTTCCTCGTGGTCGGCGCGCAACTCGTCGGCGCCGAACCCCAGACGGTCGGCGGCGTCGGGGGCGAGATTCTGGACGAAGACGTCGGCCTTCGCGATCAGCTTCGCGACGGTGTCCCGACCCACCTCGGACTTCAGGTCGACGCCGAGCGACTCCTTCGACCGATTCAGCCACACGAAATGCGAGGCCTGCCCGAACACCGCGTCGTCGTAGTTGCGGGCGAAGTCTCCCTCACCGACGCGCTCGATCTTGATGACCCGCGCGCCCATGTCCGCGAGATGGCGGGTGGCGAGCGGAGCGGCCACGGCCTGCTCGAGTGCCACGACGGTGATGCCGTCGAGCGGCAGCAGTCCGGGGTCGTTCTCCATGTCGGGATTCACCTTTCCTCTTCGGCACCCGGGTGATTGTGATAGTGCGTGGCCCCGATCGTGTGCAGCAGTTCGTGCACGGTGTCGTCGGTGAGCCGGTACCGCATCGATCGACCGTCCCGCGTCGCCGACACCCACCCCTGGTTGCGGAGCAGTCGCAGCGCGTGCGAGACGGCGGTGCCGGTCATGTCGAGTGCCGCCGCCAGGTCGCCGACGCAGATGTCGGGGGCGTGGTGCAGACACAACAGCAGTCGGAGGCGGTTGCCGTCGGACAGCAGTTCGAACCGGTTGGCCCACCCGTCGATGTCGGGGGTGTGCAGTGCCGCCGCAGCACGCTGAACATCCTCGGGGTTCAGGGCGGGGGTGGCGGCCATCACGCCAGTCTACAAACGCCGCGAGGCCGCTCGGCCGGGCATCCATAGGCGATTCCTCACTGTCCGTTCGGCTCTGTGACTTTGTTTCCGGCCTCACACGGGTGGTCGACTGGCAGCACGCGTCACCCGGTTCCCCGGCGGCGTCGACGAGTCATCGAGGAGCGTGATGTGAGCGGTCTGCATCTTCCCCAGCGCGTGCGGCGCCATGCCGCAGAACGGCCCGGAGCACCGGCCGTGACGTGTGGTGACACCACGCTGACGTACGCGGAGCTCGACTGGCGGACCAATCGGATCGCAACCGCGCTGTCGGCGTTGACATCCGGTGGCGGCCGGGTCGGGGCACTGCTGCGGATGCGCACCGAGGGGGTCGAGACGTTCGTGGCCGCCGCCAAGTCGGGGCGGGTGTTCGTCCCGCTCAACTGGCGACTCCCGCCCGCCGAGGCCGCCGCGATCGCGGTCGATGCCGAACTCCAGGTACTGATCGTCGAATCCGAATTCGCCGCCGCCGCGGACGCCGTCCGCGACGCGCTCCCGAGTGTGGTCGTGGTGGTCGTCGACGCCGCCGACGGCGACGTTCTTCGGCCCGGCACCTGGACGTGGGACCGGCTGGTCACGTCCGGCACCGCCACCGATCCGGGTCTCGGGGACGACCCCGACGCCGAGGTGCTGCAGCTCTACACATCGGGCACCACGGGCTTCCCGAAGGGCGTCGTCGCGACGCATCGCAACCTGCACAACGAGCCGCAGGGCCTGCTGATCTACCGCTGGAAGCCCGGCTCGGTGGCACTCGACGCCATGCCGCTGTTCCACATCGCGGGTGCCGGCTGGATGAGCACGTGCCTGTCGGCCGGCGTCCACGTGGTGCTGCTCGGCGCGTTCGACGCCCGACAGGTCGCCGAACTCGTCGAACGGCACCTGATCACCCACGCCTTCCTGGTTCCGTCGACCATTCAGATGCTCCTCGACGTGCCCGACCTCGACCGCTACGACGTGTCGAGCCTCGAACTGGTGGCCTACGGTTCGGCGCCGATCACCACCACTCTGCTCCGGCGCGCGATCGATCGGCTCGGCTGTGGATTCGTGCAGCGCTACGGCATGACCGAGACGACGGGCTCGGTCACCGCCCTCGCCGTCGAGGACCACGACCCGTCCGGGCACCGCGCGCACCTGCTGCGTTCCGCCGGCAAACCCATGCCCGGTGTGGAGGTCGAGATCCGGGACGTGGTGACCGGTGCCCGGCTTCCGGTGGGCGAATCCGGGGAGATCGTGTGCCGCTCACGCAACAACGTCACGGGTTACTGGCGGCGGCCCGACGAGACCGCGCAACTGCTCACCCACGACGGTTTTCTGCGCACCGGCGACGCCGGGCACATCGACGAGGAGGGCTATCTGTTCGTCACCGACCGGGTGAAGGACATGATCATCACGGGAGGCGAGAACGTGTACCCGATCGAGGTCGAATCGGTGCTCGCCGAGCATCCGGCGGTCGCCGAGGTGGCGGTGGTCGGCGTGCCGCACCGGACGTGGGGTGAGTCCGTGACGGCGGTCGTCCGGCTCGTCGATCCGGCGAACCAACCGGACGAGCAGGACCTGATCGCGTTCACCGCCGCCCGGCTCGCGTCGTACAAGAAGCCGCGGGAGATCGTCTACGTCGCCGAACTTCCGCGCGGAGCGAGCGGCAAGATCCTCAAACGCACCCTGCGCGAAGGGCTCCGCGCGACGGAGGTGCGGTCGTGATCGTCACCGAAGACGTCGGTACCGTCCAGCGCGAGGCGTGGGCCCGCGGCGTCCTGCCACCGGTCGAGCAGGTACGACCCGGACTGTGGTCGATCCCGGTGCCGATGCCGCGAAACCCGTTGCGCTACGTTCTGATCTACGCGCTCGCGCTGCCCGACGGCCTCGCCCTGATCGACGTCGGCTGGGATTCCGAGGAGTCGTGGCGAGCCCTCGTCGACGGCATCGCCGAGACCGGGCACCACGTCACCGACGTCCGGTACGCCGCCGTCACCCACCTGCATCCCGACCACTTCGGTCTCGCGCCGCGGCTGCGGGAGGTCAGTGGGGCCGCGCTCGCGATGCACGGCGCGGATGCCGCACTCCTCGGCCACCATTCGCCGGAGGACGCCACCGCCGACGAACAGCTGTGGAACACCCAGCTCGCCCAACTCGGGGCCCCCACCGACATCCTCGCGGCCGCCCGCGTCGACCTCGTTCGCCTGGGAGCGGGCGAATCCATGGACGTCGTGCTCGATGACGGCACTCCCCTGGACCTTCCGGGCTGGGATCTGCGGGCGGTCTGGACCCCGGGGCACACTCCCGGTCATCTGACCTTCGTCGACGACACCCACGGGCTGATGTTCAGCGGCGACCACATGCTGCCCCGCATCAGTCCCAACATCTCCACGGTCCCCGGCGAGCTGGAGAACCCGCTGCACCGCTACCTGCTGTCGCTGCACGCCACCACCTCCATGCCCGACGGCGAGGTGCTGCCGGCCCACGAGTACCGCTTCCGGGGCATCGCCGACCGCGCCCGGCAGCTGATGGGTCATCACGAGGAACGCCTCGCGGAGATCGTCGACGCCCTGGGGGTGCGCCCCGAATCGACGGCGTGGGAGATCTCGCAGCACATCTCGTGGTCGCGGCCGTTCGAATCCATGTCCGACCGCCTGCTCCGCCTCGCGGTCCGCGAAACCCATGCCCACCTGCTCGTTCTCGCCGACCGCGGGAGCATCCGCTCACTCGGCGGGCACCCCGAACGCTGGACCCCGACACCGTAAGGAAGACACCCCATGAGCGTGGTTCTCACCGAATTCTCCGACGGCGTCGCCGTCATCACCCTGAACCGGCCGGAGGCGAAGAACGCCGTCGACCTCGAGGTCGCCAAGGCACTCGCCGCCGCGATCGACGAGTTCGAGGCGCGGCCCGACCTGACGATCGCGATCCTCACCGGCGCCGGGGGAACGTTCTGCGCGGGCATGGATCTGAAGGCGTTCACCCGCGGGGAGCGGCCGTCGCTGCCCGGACGCGGCTTCGGCGGAATCACGGAGGCCCCGCCGACGAAGCCGCTGATCGCCGCGGTCGAGGGCTGGGCGCTGGCCGGCGGCTGCGAATTGGCACTGTCGGCCGATCTGATCGTCGCCGCCCGCGACGCCAAGTTCGGCATCCCCGAGGTCAAGCGGGGGCTCGCCGCCGCCGGCGGCGGCCTGCTGCGACTGCCGAAGGTGCTGCCGTACCCGATCGCGATGGAGATGGCGATCACCGGCGACCCCCTCACCGCCGAGGTGGCGCACGCGCACGGACTCGTCAACCGGCTCACCGAGCCCGGACAGGCCCTCGACACCGCGCGCGAACTGGCGGCACGGGTCGCCGCCAACGGTCCCCTCGCCGTGCGCGCCACCAAGCAGGTCGTCGCGATGTCCGCCAACTACACCGACCCCGACGCGTTCATCGGGCAACGCCGCTTCCTCGATCCGGTGTTCGCTTCCGAGGACGCGCAGGAGGGTGCACGCGCCTTCGCGGAGAAGCGCCCGCCGGTGTGGCGTGGCCGCTAGCCGCATGATCGGCACAGCCCGCATCACGGCTTCCGTACGATGACCGCGTGGACCTGCATCTCGTCACCTACTTCGTCGCGGTAGTCGATCACGGCGGGATCACCAGGGCCGCGCAGTCCCTCTACATCTCGCAACCGTCGCTCTCGCAGGCAATCCGCACACTCGAACGCCGCCTCGGTGTCACCCTGTTCGACCGCACCGGGCGGCGTCTCGAGCTGACCGAGGACGGCCGCACCCTCGACGTCGCCGCCCGCCGCATCCTCGCCGACGTCGAACGGGCCAAGGCGAAGGTCGCCGCCGTGCGCGAACTCGTGTCCGGCCGCGTCGACGTCGTCACCTACGCGGCGTTCTCGATCGATCCGATCGTCGATTTGGTGCGCAGGTTCCGGGAGCAGTACCCCCGCGTGACGGTCCGCATCATCGACGCCGACGGCCCCACCGGCGTCCTCGGCGCCCTGCGCCGCGGCGAGGCCGAACTCGGGGTGATCGACCTGTCCGTCGACCACAGCGCACTGCGCTCGGTCCCCATCGGCGACCAGGAGCTGGTACTCGCCCTGCCCGGCGCCCTCGCCGAGACGCTTCCCGATCCGGTGCCCCGCTCGGCCGTCCGCGACATTCCGCTCGTTCAGGATCTCGGGGACAAGAGCGACGCGGCGCTGATCACCGAGCTCGTCGGCGAGCCCGCGAACGTCGTCATCGACTGCACGCACCCGGGCGCCACGTGGGAGCTGGTGATGCGCGGCGCGGGGGCCACCGTCCTCCCCCGCCTCGTCGCCGAGGAACAGTTGCGCGGGGTCTCGATCCGGTCGATGACGCCGAAGCTGACCCGTCCCGTCGGTCTCGTGCAGCGGTCCGGGCCGGGATCACCGGCGGCCTCGGCGTTCGTCGCGATCGCGCAGGCCACCCGAACACCGGCACCCGAGTGAGGAACTGAGCACATGGAGTTGCGTCAGGTCGAGTACTTTCTCGCCGTCGTGGAACACGAAGGCATCAACGGGGCCGCCGCGTCGCTCGGTGTCGCACAGCCCACCATCTCGCAGGCATTGCGCGGGCTCGAGCGGGAACTGGGTGTGCAGCTGTTCCACCGCATCGGCCGGGGCATGGTGCTCAGCGCCGCAGGGCGCAGCATGGTCGGGCCGAGCAGGCAGATCCTGCGCGACGTCACCGCCGTCGAAGACCTCCTCGCCACCTCCGACGGGGCACTCGCCGGCCGACTGGACATCATGGCGTTTCCGGCGTTGGCGATCGGACCCCTCGTCGACCTCGTCACCGAATTCCGGCGAACCCACCCGAATGTGATGGTCCGGTTGGGTGAATTGAAAGACGAGGCACAGGCCGGGTCGCTGATCGAGGATGGCCACTGCGAATTCGTGGTGGCCCACCTACCGCTGGACGACGCCCGCCTGGACGTCGTCGAACTCGGCGAACAGGAGTACTGGCTCGTGTACCCACCGGGCACCGACCTCCCGGACGGTCCCGTTCCGCTCGCCGCGCTTCCCGACATCCCGATGGTCTTCGTCCCCCGCGGCCACTCCGTCGCCAATGAGATCGAGGAATCGATCCGTCGCGCCGGCGCACGCCCCACTCTCGCGGCGCTGTCCGATCACCGCGAGGCGCGACTTCCCCTGGTACTCGCGGGAATAGGCGGGACCCTGCTGGAACGGTCGATCGCGGAGGCGGCCCAGGACCGCGCGGTGGTCCGCCGCGCGGAGCCGACGATTGCCCGCACCTTCGGGATCGCATTCGATCCCGACATGCTCTCCCCGGTCGGGCACGCGTTCGTCGAACTCGTGCGGGCGGAAGGTTACAGCGCGAGCAGGTAGCTCTTGGCCGCGGCGTACTCGGAGACGAGCCGGTCGACGAGTTCCGCCGTCGGTTGCACCGAGCGCACGGTGCCGATCCCCTGTCCGGACCCCCAGATATCGCGCCATGCCTTCGTTTTGGCGGTTCCACCGCTGAAGCTCATGGCGGACGGGTCGGAGTGGGCGAGCTTGTTCGGGTCGAGTCCGGCGGCCTCGATGCTGCCGCGCAGGTAGTTGCCGTGCACCCCGGTGAACAGGTTGGAGTAGACGATGTCGGACGCGGTGGAGTCGACGATCATCTGCTTGTAGCCCTGGTCCGCGTCGGCCTCTGCGGTGGCGATGAACGCGGAGCCGATGTAGGCGAGGTCGGCGCCGGCGGCCTGCGCGGCGAGAACCGAGCGGCCGTGAGCGATGGAGCCCGACAGCAAGAGCGGCCCGTCGAACCATTCGCGGATCTCCTGAATCAACGCGAACGGCGACAGGGTGCCCGCATGTCCGCCGGCGCCGGCCGCGACGGCGATGAGGCCGTCGGCGCCCTTCTCCACGGCCTTCTTCGCGAACTTGTTGTTGATGACGTCATGGAGGACGATGCCGCCGTAGCTGTGGATGGCCTCGTTGACTTCGGCGCGGGCGCCGAGGGACGTGATAACGATCGGGACCTCGAACTCGACGATGGTCGCGAGGTCCTCGTCGAGGCGGTCGTTGCTGTTGTGGATGATCAGGTTGACCGCGTACGGCGCGGACGGTGTCTCCGGGTTGTTGGCGTCGTGCTTGGCAAGGGTCTCGGTGATGCGGGTGAGCCATTCACGCAGGACGGGCTGTGGGCGGGCGTTGAGCGAGGGGAAGGAGCCGACGATTCCCGACGTGCACTGGGCGATCACCAACTCGGGACCCGAGACGATGAACATCGGGGAGGCCACAGCCGGCAGGCGCAGGCGATCGGACAGCACGGAGGGTAGAGACATCGGTTCTCCTGATGAGGGGGAGTCTTCTGATGCAAGCACTTCCAGGTCCGACCAGTTCAGCACGCAGTCCGGGCGTGGACAAAGACACATCGCTGATGGTCCGGTTAATCGGAACCTATGACACTCGGCGGTAACCATAGGTTTCACCTCATCCGGTGTATCCCAGAACGACATTGCGGCGGAACGTCCCCGGTGATCGACTGGCTGGGCGGCACGGCGTCGACCACTCCGGCGTGCGCCGAGAACCGCGCCGACGTCTGGAGCCGCGTATGAGCATCGAAACCGTCACCTCGACCACAGGCACCGAATCCGCCGAACGCGACGTTCTGATCAGCCGGGACGGCGCGGTCGCGACGATCACCCTGAACCGGCCCGCACGGCGCAACGCCATGACCCTCGACTCGTGGATCGCGTTGCGTGAGGCACTCGGCGAACTCGCCCTCGACGACGCCACCCGCGTCGTGGTCCTCACCGGCGCGGGCGACGACTTCTGCACCGGCGCAGACCTCGACAAGCGCACCCCCATGCACCCGCTGAACCGCATGCGCCAGATCAACGCGACGGCGCTGGCGGTCGCCGAGTTCCCCAAGCCGCTGATCGCGAAGGTTCGCGGCTACGCCGTGGGAGCCGGCTGGAACCTGGCGCTGCTGTGCGACCTGCTCATCGCCTCGCGCGACGCGCAGTTCAGCCAGATCTTCGCCAAGCGCGGCCTGTCGGTGGATTTCGGCGGCTCGTGGCTCCTGCCGCGCATGGTGGGACTGCACCGCGCGAAACGTCTGGTCATGCTCGCCGAGATGATCGACGCCGAGCAGGCGGATGCGCTGGGACTGGTCAGCGAGCTCGTCGAGCCGGACGAATTGGATGCCACGGTCGCCCGGTTCGCGACCAGTCTTGCCGCGGCGCCGACGGTGGCCGTCATGCAGTCGACACGCCTGATCGAGGACGGCACGACGTCGTCGTTGCGGGAGGCACTCGAGAACGAGGCGCGTTCGCAAGCGGTCAACTTTGCGACCGACGCTCCGGCCGCACTACGCGCATTCATCGAGAAGCGGCCCCCTGCGTTCAGCGGGGAGTGGCAGGTGCAGCAACCGTGATGGTCGGGCCGTCGATCGCACAGAAGCTGTGGCACAGCCGAGTGACGATCCGCGGCCCGCGTTCGGGATCGAACCACCGATCTATGTGCGCCCAGTGATAGGGGTGTGTCATGTACGGCCCGAGCAGCCCGTCCAGGTTCGCGTACTCCTGCTCCCAGACGTGGGTCCACCGCGCGGAACCGGCCGATTCGTGCACCCGGCTCAGCTGCGAGGTCCCGATCGTGCGGATGTGGGTCGGCATCGCCCGCGTCTCGGATTCGAAGCGCTCCACCACCGCCGGGTCGACCGAATCGTCCACTGAGACAAACAGCGTCCGGTAGACGGTCGGTTCGAGAGGACCCAGGGCGGGAGTGGGCACGCCCGTGTAACCGACGCTGTCGATGTGCCCGATCTCGGGGATGCGTAGCTGTGCGATGATGCCTGGTTCGACAGCGCGCCAGTGGGATTCGTCGTCGAAGTGCAGGTGCGCGATCACGTCGCCCCCGTTGATTCCGCCGGGCAGGGTCGGAGTCACGAGAACGCGCCGGGCCGTGGGCGCAGCGATCTCGCGCAGCCTGTCGGCCAACGCCGCACCGGTGGAGGCATCCGCGTCGGCGACGAGGTGAACGAGCGTGGTCACCTTAAACATCAGTCATCGCCGCCACGTCCGCGGGCAAGCAGGAGACGGTGCGTCGCCGGGTGGTGAGGAACTCGTCGGCATCGGCCCACCAGTTGAGCACCTCCGCATCGTGGCGTGCGAGAAGACTCTGCCGCCACCACGCGCGAGCGCCCCGCAGAGTCCAGCTGACGGTCAGGGTGTTCGACTGGTCCTCCAGCCATACCGGCGGGGAGACGAGCACGCGGTCGAGGGTCAGGCCACGCGCAATCGCGCCGGGCACATAGCGCTCCAGGTAGTCGGCGAGAAACGCGCGAGCCTGCCCGGGCTCGGCCACCATCTCGTCGACGATGTACACGATCGACTCGGCCGATGCCATCGGCGCTCCCTTCTTCCCCCCACCAGGACGGTAGGGGGAAGTAGGAAGCGCTCCACAGGGTCGCTTCCACCCAGCGGGAGAAAAACGCTAGGTCGTCGCGGCGGCGAGTTGCTCACGCAGCTTCGTCTTGAGGATCTTCCCGGCCGCCGACGTCGGCAGCTGCTCGACCACCACGACGTCGCGTACCTTCTTGTACGGCAGCACCCGCTCGGCGACGAACGAGGACACCGCATCCGGATCGATCGTCACGTCCGGCATCGGCACCACGAACGCCACCGGCTCCTGCCCGACGCTGCCGGCCTCCCTGCCGACGACGGCAGCCGAGGACACGTCCGGATGCGAGACCAGAATCTCCTCGAGCTCACGCGGATACACGTTGTAGCCCTTGTAGATCAGCATGTCCTTGGTGCGGTCGCAGATGAACAGGTACCCGTCCTCGTCCAGGTAGGCGATGTCACCGGTGTCGAGCCAGCCGTCGACGTACTGCTGCGCCGTGATCTCCGGATGGTTCAGGTAGCCGTCCGTGACCTGCGGGCCGCGGACCCACAACTTGCCGCGGGTGCCGGCCTCCAGCACGGCGCCGGAGTCGTCCTGGGCACGGATCTGCACCTCCGTGTCGAACACCGGCAGCCCCACGCTGCCGAGCTTGTACGCGACAGAGCCGGTCAACGGTGCGGAGGCGACCAGGCAGGTGCCCTCCGTCAGCCCGTACCCCTCGACCACGCTCGCCGACGGGAACGCCCGGACCAGCGCCTCGAGCGTCACATGATCGATCGGCGCCGCACCCGACGACACGACCCGCACCGAGTCGGTGTCCCGAACGACGGCGTCGGGGTGGGTGGCGACGGCATGCCACATCGCCGGACTGCCGGTGATGTACGTGGCGCGGTGCGTCTCGATCAACTCCAGCATGCGGCCCGGCTCGAACCGCCCGGCGAACACCTGGGTCGCCCCGCACAGCAGGAGGAACGACATGTTGATCAGCGCGTGCGCGTGGAACAGCGGCGACACGACGACGGTCGCGCCCGCGCCGGGCACCACCCCGCGGTCCCCGAGACTCTCGACGGGGCGCAGTTCGATCCCGCCGTCGGCGGTGGCGCGCACCTCGTGACCCGCGCGCCAGGCGATCATCTGGGTCACGTTGGCGAGGACGTTGCGGTGCAGTACCCGCACACCTTTGGACAACCCGGTGGTGCCGCCCGTGTAGGCGAGGTGGGCGACGTCGTCCCCGGACACCTTCGGGGTGAACGGTGCGGTGGCGTATCCGCGGACGAACTCCTCGAACCCGAACTGACCGCGACCGACGCCCGCGGGGAGTCCGGCCACCACGATGGTGCGGACGGTGGTGCCGCTCGCCGCCTCGGTGAGAGTGTCCAGTTGTCCGGGCTGGGTGACGGCGGCGACCGCCGCCGTGTCGACGATCTGCGAGCGCAGGCCGGGGCCGGGTTGCAGCGGGTTGACCAGGGTGACGGTCGCGCCGGCCCGCAGTGCGCCGTAGTAGGCCACGACGAATTCGATGCAGTTGCCGAGGTGCAGGAGCACCACGTCACGCTCGGTCACCCCCGCGTCCCGCAGGGCGGCGGCGAACGCGCCCGACCGCTGGTCGAGCTCGCGGTAGGTGCACACCGTGTCGCCGTCGACCACTGCGGCCTTGTCTCCGTACAGGTCCGCCATGCCGGACGGAAACGCCGCCAACGTCAGGTCGGGGTAATGCAGTACCGGTGCAGCAGAATTCACGTTCGGTCCCTTACTCGTCAGCGAGGTGCCATGCGGATGGCACCGTCCAGGCGGATGGTCTCGCCGTTGAGGTAGCCGTTCTCGAGGATCTGGCAGGCGAGCTGCCCGAACTCGCTGGGCTTGCCCAGACGCGACGGGCCCGGCACGGACTTCTCCAGCGACGCGCGCACGTCGTCGCGCAGCCGGGCGAGGAGCGGGGTGTCCATGATTCCCGGCGCGATGGTGCACACCCGGATGTTGCGGCTGGCGAGGTCACGGGCCGCGGTGACCGTCATGCCCACGATGCCGGCCTTCGATGCGGTGTAGTTGATCTGGCCGATCTGACCCTCGAAGGCGGCGACGGACGCCGTCAGCACGACCGCGCCGCGCTCGCCGTCGATCTCCTCCTGCCGCGCGATCCGTTCCGCGCCGAGGCGCAGGGCGTTGAACGAACCGACGAGGTTGAGCCGGATCACGAACTCGAAGTCCTCGACGGAGCCTGCCTTGCCGTCGGAGTCGAGGATGCGCATCCGGCGTCCCGCCCCGGCGCAGTGCACGATGCCGCGCAGGCCACCACGGTCGTCGGCGACGTCGAGTGCGGCCGCGAACTGCTCGGAATCGGTGACGTCGGCGGGAGCGAACTGGGCGGCGCTGCCCAGTTCCTTCGCCGCCGCCTCCCCGTCGGAGTTCGGGAGGTCGATGAGCGTGACCTGAGCGCCTGCGTCGACGAGGCGGCGTGCCGTCGCGAGTCCGAGACCGGACGCGCCGCCGGTGACCGCGGTCGAGATTCCCTTGAGTTCCATCGTGCGGGTGTTCCCTTCGAAAAGTGTTGTCGGATCAGAGAAGTTCGAGGATGGTGGCGTTGGCGAGGCCGCCCGCCTCACACATGGTCTGCAGTCCGTACCGGATGCCGTTGTCCCGCATGTGGTGGACGAGTCGGGTCATGAGGATCGCGCCGGAACCGCCGAGCGGGTGACCGACGGCGATGGCGCCACCGAGCGGGTTCAGCCGGTCCGTCGCGGCGCCGGTCTCCGCCTGCCACGCCAGCGGGACGGGAGCGAAGGCCTCGTTCACCTCGAATGCGCCGATGTCGTCGATCTTCAGTCCGGACCGGGACAGTGCCTTCTCCGTCGCGGCGATGGGTCCGGTCAGCATGATCACCGGGTCGTCGCCGGCAACGGCACAGGTGTGGATGCGGGCCATCGGGGTCAGACCGAGTTGCGCGGCCTTCTCGCTCGTCGTGACGAGCAGCGCACCGGCGCCGTCGGAGATCTGCGAGGAGTTGCCGGCGTGGATCACGCCGTCCTCCTTGAACACGGTCTTCAGCTTGCCGAGAGACTCTAGCGTGCCGCCGCGGCGGATCCCCTCGTCCCCGGCGAGGACGTCGGAGAGCGGTGCGAGTTGCCCGTCGAATGAGCCCCGGTCCGCGGCGTGCGCGGCGAGTTCGTGGGATCGCAGCGCGTATTCGTCGAGCACCTGACGGGAGAGCCCCCACTTCGCGGCCATCATCTCGGCGCCGGTGCCCTGGCTGAACCCGTCGACGCCGTACCGGTCGAGGACGGCCGCCGGGAAGTGCTCGCCGTTCTTGCTGGCGCTGCCCATGGGAACCCGGCTCATGGACTCCACACCACCGGCGACGACGACGTCCTCGTGGCCGGCGATCACGGCGGCGGCGGCGAAGCTCACGGCCTGCTGGCTCGATCCGCACGCCCGGGTGAGCGTGGTGCCCGGGACCGTCTCCGGCCAGCCGGCGGCAAGCACAGCGGTGCGGGCGACGTTGCCTGCCTGCTCCCCCACCTGGCTGACACAGCCCCAGACGACGTCGCCGATCTCCTCCGGAGAGAGATTGGTGCGCGCCACGAGGGCCTCGAGGACGTGCGCCGACAGATTTGCGGGGTGGATTCCGGACAGGGAACCGCCACGCCGCCCGATGGGCGTGCGGACGGCGTCGACGATCACTGCATCGCGCATGGTGTGTTCCTTCGATCTGAGGGGGTCACTCGAATCAATCACGGGCGATGTCGTCAGCACAACGACTTTCGGCCGATCAGAGGGTTAGTTCGTGCCTATGTCCGCAGCGTCACCCCGGACGAGTGTCTTGTCGCGCTCGGGGTTCGCGAAGACCAGGGCGCCGACCGCGCAGAGGGCGGCGATGAGGCCGAGCGACTGGAACGCGGTGGCGTAACCCTCGGCGGGCGAGGCAGCCGCGTCGACGATCAGACCCGTCGCGTAGGGGGCGACGAGGCCGCCGATCGCCATGACGGCGAGGAAGACGCCCAGGGTGCCCGCGGTCTGACGGGGCGGGCAGATCTCCGAGATCGCCGCGTTGAGCAGCGGGAACACCGACGCGGCGAAGCCGTAGCCGACGGAGACGACGAGGACGGCGATGGCGGGTGCGGTGATGGACGGGAGTGCCAGCAGGATCGCTCCGCAGATCAGCACCCCGACTGCGGGGACGATGACGCGGACGACGCGGGACGTCGAACCGCGTGCGAGCAGACGGTCGCCGATCACGGACGAGAGCAGCATCAGGATCAGCCCGGCGATGCTCGGGAACGCGAACATCGAGCCGGCCTGGAGGCGGCTGTATCCGAGGCCCACCTCGAAGTACGAGGGCAGCCACGTCAGAACCACGGCGACCAGCGCGTACACGCTCATGACGAGAAGCGCGCCGCTGATGAACGTCCGGGTCCGGAAGATGCGACCCCACGGCACCGCCGGTTCGCCCGCGTCACCGGAGGCCGCGGAATCGGCGCCCTTGCCGCTGCGAATGTACGGGCCCTCGCTCCAGACGGTCAGCCACACGACGCACCACAGGACCCCGATGACCGCCAGCGCGACCAGCGCGTAGCGCCACCCGAACGTGACGGTCACGAATGCGAGAGCAGGCGCGACGGCGATCTTGGCGATGGACGCGGCACCGGCGAGCAGAGCGCTCGGCAGTCCGCGCTTGGCGGGTGCATGCCACGAGTACGCCGCCGTGTGGAGCAGCGCGGAACTCGGCCCCTCCGCGAGCCCGAGCAGCAGGCGGCTGACCAGCAGCACCGCGAAAGACGCGACGACCACGAGCGGGAGTATCGCGACGGACCAGGCGATCGCGAGCAGCAGCAGCGCCCACCGTAGCGACATCCAGCGATTCAGCGCGCCGGCGAAGAATCCGCCGACGGTGAAGGTCAGGAAGAAGAGGCTTCCCACCAGCCCGATCTGCGAGGCACTCAGTCCCAGCTCGTGGGCGAGGGGTTGGGCGATGATGCCGAGGACGGCCTTGTCGGCGTAGTTGACGACGTAGAGCAGCACGAGGAGCCCGGTCAGGCCCCAAGCGCGGCTGCGGGACTCGGAACCGATGGCGACGGTCCGGTCGAGGATGGCAGTGGAGCGGGTCACGTGGTGATCCCTTCGGAAGCGGGGTGGCGTGGGTCACAGTGTCACGGTTCATTCAACGTACCGGGGTGCCCGTGATCAATACGCACTCGGCGAAGGCACCGGCTACGTCTGCCTATGTGTCGGCAGAGTCGAGGAGCCACGCGTGCATTGGACTGCGCTATCCGACCGATAGCCGAACGCCCCTAGCCGGACCCCCGCGGATCGGGCATTCTCATCCCATGAGCCGCCTCGCCCAGACTTTCGATCCGACGAACACTCCGAGGTACGGAAGATAATCATCGGCAAGGTCGTACTACGCAGTTACGCACTGTAATTCGAAGGAGAAAGCCCGTGCAGCGTACGGTGTTCAACGAAGATCACGACGCGTTCCGGAAGACGATCCGCGACTTCATCGCCAAGGAAGTCGCCCCCGTCCACCACGAGTGGGAGGGCGAAGGGCATCCCCCGCGCGACTTCTACCGTCGTCTCGGGGAGCTCGGGGTACTCGGCATCCAGGTGCCGGAGGAGTTCGGCGGCGGCGGTGAGAAGAGTTTCAAGTTCGCGGCGGTGGTCGGCGAGGAGACGGCGGCCGCCGGAGTCACGTTCGGCAGCTACTCGGTGCACACCAACCTGATCCTGCCGTACCTGCTCGAGTACGCGAACGACGAGCAGAAGCAGCGGTGGCTCCCCGGATTCGCGTCCGGCGACATCATGTTCGCCATCGCGATGACCGAGCCGGGAACCGGTTCGGACCTCGCGAACATCGCGACGTCGGCCAAGCTGTCCGACGACGGGTCGCACTACGTCCTGAACGGCGCGAAGACGTTCATCACCGGTGGCGCGCTCGCCGACCGGATCCTCGTGGTGTGCCGCACCGCGCCCAGCACCCCCGAGGACCGCCGGGCCGGTCTCACCATCCTCGTCGTCGACACCACGTCCGAGGGTTTCGCGGTGGGTCGCAAGATCGAGAAGATCGGCCTGAAGGCCTCGGACACCGCCGAACTGTCCTTCACCGACGTCAAGGTGCCCGTGGCGGACCGACTCGGCGACGAAGGTGCCGGTTTCAGCTACCTCACCCACAACCTCGCCCAGGAACGCCTCTCCATCGCGCTCGGCGGGTCGGCGACCGCGGCCGCGGCGTTGCAGCACGCGATCGCGTACGTGAAGGAGCGCAAGGTGTTCGGCAAGCCAGTCGCGGCGTTCCAGAACACCAAGTTCGTGCTCGCCGAGTGCGCCACCGAGGTCGAGGCGATCCAGCTGATGGCCGACCGGGCGCTCGAACTGCACGACGCCGGCGAACTCACGGTGGCGGATGCCGCGAAGGCGAAGCTGTTCTGCACCGAGGCCGCGGGCCGGGTCATCGACAAGTGCCTGCAACTGCACGGCGGATACGGCTACATCCTCGAGTACCCCATCGCGCGCCTGTACGCGGACACCCGCGTCTCCCGCATCTACGGCGGCACGAGCGAGGTCATGAAGACGATCATCGCGAAGGATCTCGGCCTCTGACCCCACACGCCAACAGTATGGGCGTACTGTTTCAGGCGAGGAGGACTATATGTGGGATCCGAACAAGTACCTCGCCTTCGCGGACCATCGCGGGCGCCCGTTCTACGAGTTGCTGTCGCGAGTCGACGCGCGGTCACCGCGCCGCGTCGTCGACCTCGGTTGCGGCCCGGGAAACCTGACCGTCAGCCTGGCCGAACGTTGGCCGGACGCCGTCCTCGAGGCCTCCGACAGCTCACCCGAGATGGTCGAGGCCGCGCGTGAACGCGGCCTCGACGCCGGCAGGCAGGACGTGCGCGACTGGACGCCGAAGCCCGACACGGACGTCGTCGTCTCCAACGCCGCCCTGCAGTGGGTGCCCGAACACCGGGAGTTGTTGCGTCGCTGGCCGGCTCAGCTGCCGTCGGGGGCGTGGATCGCAGTGCAGGTTCCCGGCAACTTCGACGCGCCCTCGCACGCAGTCGTCCGGGACCTCGCTTCGAGCGACCGATGGTCCCGGTTGCTGCCGGACGCGCCGTTCCGGGAAAGCAAGGTCGTCGACGATCCCACCGACTACGCCGGTCTACTCGCCGACGCCGGGTGCGCCGTCGATGCCTGGGAGACCACGTACGTGCAGCAGCTGACCGGGGAGAACCCGGTTCTGGAGTGGATCACCGGCACCGCGCTCCGCCCGGTCAAGGACGCCCTCTCGGCGCCGGAGTGGGACCGGTTCCGCGAAGAACTCGTCCCGCTACTCGACGAGGCGTACCCCCGGCGACCGGACGGCAGCACATTCTTCCCGTTCCGGCGCATCTTCGTCGTCGCCCAGGTGCAGTGATCGACCAGGTGTAGTGATCGACCGGCTCAGCCGTGGTGTCTGCGGTACGCCGCGGCCGCGCCGGGGTGCAGTGGAACCCCCGCGGTGACGATCAGCGACTGCCGGTCCAGGAACTGGCTGCCGGTCGCCTGATCCGGCACCAGTTCCGCCGCGTGGTCGATGAGCACCTCGACGATGGCGCCGGCGGCGCTGTCCGAGACGGCCGGGTCGGCGAGCAGCAGGTTCGCGAGACCGATCGTCGCGACCGACGCCTGCTGTCCGTACGTTCCGGGCGGAATCAGCACCGGCTCGTAGCGCGGGCCGAACTGCTCCCGCAGCAATTCCAGTTCGGCAGACAGGTCGAGTAGACGCAGCGGGATCCCGAGATTCGCGAACGACGGCGTGGGCACTCCGCCGGCCCACAGAACCGCGTCGACGGTGCCGTCACGCAGGGCCTGCCCCGCGTCGGTCATCGACAGGTGCAGACGCGTCACGTCTCCCGGACCCGCCAGACCGAGCACCTCGAGGATCCGTTCGCCCGTCAGTTCCGCGCCGGAGCCTGTGGCACCCAGGCTGATTCGGGTACCTCTCAGTTGCGAGGTGTCCGAGATCCCGGAATCGGCGCGCACCGCGAGTTGCATGTAGTTCTCGTACACCTTGCCGATGGCGGTGAACCCGGCGCCGGCCTCGAGAGCCGCCACGGCGGCGTCGGCGAGGCTCAGGGCGAGTTCCGCGTCTCCGGATGCCAGCRCCGCCAGATTGTCCATCGACCCCGCGGTGCGGACCGGGACGATGCTCACCGGCAGTGCGGCACGCTCCGCGGCCTGGGCCGTCAATTGGGCGAACTCCCAGAAGAATCCGCCCTCCTCTCCGGCGGCGAGTCGCAGCGGATCGCGGTCGCTGTCCGAGCACGCGGCGAGCAGCGAACCGGTGGCCGCGGTCGCTCCGGCGGCGACGACGCCGCGTAGAAGTGCACGTCGGGTGATCACGGCGCCACCGCCGGCAGTGTCAGCGTCACCCGGAGTCCGTGTGGCTGCTCCGCGGCGATCGTCAGCGCCCCACCGCCGCCCTCGACGAGCGCGGTCGCGATGGACAACCCGAGCCCGGTGCCCTGCTGCGCCGCGCCGGACCCGCGGAAGAAGCGTGACGACAGTTTGCCGATCTCGTCCTCKCTCACCCCGGCCCCGTCGTCGCTCACCCGGATCTCGATTCCCGCGGCCGACCGTCCCGTGTCGATCCGGACCGTCGAACCTCGACCGGCGTACGCGTGCGCGTTGCTGAGCAGGACGTCCAGGACCTGCGCCAGGTGACTCGACCGGAAGTCGGCGACCAGCGGTTCGGCCGGTTCCCGGAGCACGAGGTCCATCCCCGACTCCGCGAGGGCCTCCGTCCAGGCGTCGGCACGGTCCGCGAGGACGGCACCGACGTCGCATCCGCCGTGCGCGGTCTCGTCGTCGGCGGAGTCCGTGGGCGATTCGGCGACGGCCAGCGCCAGCAGTCCGTCGAGGATCCCGCCGAGCCGATCGACCTCCATCCCCGTGCGACGGTACGTCTCGGCCCCGGCCTCGGCGACGTGCGGGCCGAGGGAATCCAACCGGATGTGCAGGGCCGCGAGGGGGTTTCGGAGCTGATGGGCGGTGTCGGCGATCAGCTGCCGCTGCGCCTGACCGGACGCCTGGATGGCGCCCGACATGGTGTCGAACGCCTTCGCGAGTTCCTGAACCTCGGGTGGCCCGGTGTAGCTGCCGGACGGCTGCCCCGTGCTGCGCCGCGCCCGCGGACGCGGCGACGGGACGGCGTCGGTGAGGGCGCCGACCCTGGCGGTGAGCGCCCCGAGCGGACGAACGGTCCACCGGGACAGCGCGATCGCGACCGCGGTGACCGCCGCCAGCGCGACGAGCGCCCCTGCGACGATCACCACCCACGACGTCCGGATGGACTCCCGTGCGGCGCGGGTGGACACGTCCAGGACGACGGCACCGTCCACCTGCGCGCCCGTTCCGACGGGCACGGCCGACAGGACACGGTCCGCCGACCACGGTGTCAGCGAACCGCTGATCCCCTGCTTCTGGTTGCGCAGTCCCGCCGTGACCGCCGCGGCGACGTCGGCGTCGTCCGGCGACAGTCCGGCGCCCGCGCGGAGGTTGCCTCGCGCGTCGACGATGAGGACGCCCTCGCCGTACAACTCGTGGTAGCGGGCCACCTCCTCCCGCAGCAGCGTGGTACTTCCGGGGGCCTGGGTCTGTCCGGCGAGGCTGGCGAAATGCGTCGCGTCCGCCTCCCTGCTCAGCCGCAGGGCCTGGGTTCTCCCGGCGCTGGTGGCCAGCGCCAGCGGGACGGCGAATGCCACCACCGCGACGGCCGCGAACACCAGCAGGACGGCGAGCACACGGCGGCGCACGTCAGGTGCCCCAGCGGTAGCCGTACCCGCGGATGGTCGAGATGAGCCCGGGCCGGCCCAGTTTCGCGCGCAACCCGGTCATGTGCACGTCGAGGGTGCGTGAGATGGCCACGTACGCGTCGCCCCACACCGCATCCATCAGTTGTTGGCGGCTCACGGCGGCACCGGGACGGGTGACGAGCACCTCGAGAAGCTCGAACTCCTTGGCCGTCAACGCGACCGGAGCGCCGCCGACCTCCACCTCGCGTGCCGCCAGATCGACCACCACGTCACCCTCGGTGACCGTCTGCTCGGCCGAGGCCGCGGTCGCGCGGCGACGCTGGGTCACGACGTCGAGCCGCGCCAGCAATTCCGCGAGCCGCGCCGGCTTGACGAGGTAGTCGTCCGCCCCGCCCCGCAGGCCCCGCACCACCGACCGTTCGTCGTCGCGGGCGGTGAGGATCACCACCGGAACGTCGCTGACGGCCCGCAGCTGCCGGAGCACCTGCAGGCCGTCCGCGTCGGGGAGACCGAGATCGAGTATCACCGCGTCCATACCGCGATGGCCGAGAAGGAGATCGGAGCCGCGCCGCATGCGCACCGCCTCGTGGCCGTGGGTGGCCAATGCTTCCACGAGTGCGTCGCCGACTCCGTCGTCGTCCTCGACCACCGCGATCTGCACTTCTCTTCCCTTCGATCAGCTCCGCGAGTCGACCAGCTCGACGTCGTCGTCCGGGGTGTCCTCCCGGCTGGTCGTCCGGTCGAGCGGCGAACCGTCCGAAGTCTCACGCATGAAGAAGTAGACGACGAGCGAGATCGCGATGCACCCGGTCACGTAGTAGAAGAATAGCGATTCGTGGCCGGCCCGCTTCAGGGCGAGGGCGACGGTCTCGACCGTTCCGCCGAAGATCGCCAGCGTGAGCGCGTACGGCAGCCCGACCCCGAGCGCGCGAACCTTCGTCGGGAACAGCTCGGTCTTCACGATCGCGTTCACCGACGTGTACCCGGTGACGACGATCAGCCCCAGCATCATCAGGCCGAACGCGACCAGGGGGTTCGTCGTGGTCCCGAGCACCGTCATCAGGGGGACGGTGAGCACGGTTCCGCCGATCCCGAAGAAGATGAGCAACTTCCGGCGACCGATGCGGTCGGACAGTGCGCCGCCGATYGGCTGCAACACGATGAACACCAGCAGGGCAGCGAAGTTGATCCACGCCACCGTGTCCTTGGAGATGCCGGACGTATTGATCATGTACTTCTGCATGTACGTGGTGTACGTGTAGAACGCCACGCAACCACCGAGCGTCAGGGCGCACACCAGCAGGCACTCGCGGGGGTACTGCAGCAGCATCCGGAGCGAACCTTCCTTCGGCCCACCGTCCGAGGAGTCTGCGTCACGCTTCGCCTCCACCTCGTCGGTGAACGCCTCCGACTCGTCCATCGTGCGACGGAGCCACATCACCGCGACGGCACCGGCGGCGCCGATCAGGAACGGGATCCGCCAGCCCCACGACTGCATGGCCTCCGCAGGCAACGTCAGCTGCAGGATGATCTGCACACCCAGTGCGATCAGCTGCCCGGCGACAAGCGTGACGTACTGGAAGCTCGAGTAGAACCCGCGCCTGCCGGGCGACACGACCTCGGCCAGGTACGTGGCGCTGGTGGCGTACTCGCCGCCGACCGACAGTCCCTGCAGCATCCGGGCGATCACCAGAAGGACCGGTGCCACGAGCCCGATGCTCGCGTAGGACGGCGTGACGGCGATGACGAGCGAACCCGCCGCCATCACGGTCACCGACAGGGTGAGCGCCGATCGGCGTCCGTGCCGGTCGGCGTACCGTCCCATGATCCAGCCGCCGATCGGCCGCATCAGGAATCCGACCGCGAAAACGGCTGCCGTGGAAAGCAGCTGCGCGGTGGTGTCGCCTTCCGGGAAGAACTCCTTCGCGAAGTACACACTGAACGCCGCGTAGACGTACCAGTCGTACCATTCGATCAGGTTGCCGACCGAACCTTTCAAAACATTGCCGATGACTCGGCGCTCACCCGTCGATGTGGTGCTCACGCGGGACTCCTCTCGATGCTCTGGATCTCTGCGTTCACACCACAGTGGGTCACGTCACATCGATACGGAAGGGCCGCGGAGCCTTCCTAACACTCCCTTAGGGAAGAGCCCCCGTGAGTACTTGTTAACCGCGGGCGGTTAACAAGTACTCACGGCTGGGGTGTCCTCGCCGAGCCGCGGCGGCGCGCTGCGGTAGCTCGCCGGGGTGGCGCTGAGCCGGATCGGGTTCGCCACCTGACGTACGGGCCGGTCCCTGCGGGGGTCGTCGATCTCGACCACCGGATTCAGCCCGAGCCGCTCGGCGAGCGCCACTGCGTCGGCGATGTCGTTGAGCGGACCGCACGGGACACCCTGCGCGGTCAGCTTCTCGAACCACTCGTCCGCCGAGCCCGCGGACAGCGCCGCGGTGATGTCCCGGACCAGTTGCTCGCGGTGCGCCACCCGTTGCGTGTTGGTCGCGTACCGCTCGTCGCCGGCGAGTTCGGGCACACCGAGAACCTCGACGAGAGAGGCGAACTGACGGTTGTTCCCCACCGCCAGCACCAGCGGACGGTCGCCGGTCCGGAAGACCTCGTACGGCGCGATGCTGGGGTGCCGGTTGCCCATCGCCTGCGGGACGACACCGGCACCCACGTACCCCGACGTCTGGTTCGCGAGGGCGGACAGCAGCGACGACAGCAGGTTCACCTCGACCCGCTGCCCCTCCCCGGTGCGGTCACGGTGACGCAGCGCCGCCAGGATCCCGACCGCGGCGTGCAGTCCGGTGATGATGTCGACGACGGCCACCCCGACCTTCGTCGGAACGCCAGGTTCGGGACCGGTGATGCTCATCAACCCGCCGACGGCCTGGATGAGCAGGTCGTACCCGGGCAGGTTGTTCTCGCCGCCGAACCCGGTGACGGAGCAGTAGACCACGTCGGGATTGATCTCCCGCACGGCGTCGTAGCCGAGCCCGAGCCGGTCCATCGTGCCGGGAAGGAAGTTCTCCACCACCACGTCGGCCCGGGCGACCAGTTCCCGCGCCTGCTGCAGGTCGGCGGGGTCACGCAGATCCCAGGCGAAGGACCGCTTGTTGCGGTTGACGGACTGGAAGTAGGTGGATTCGTCGCCCACCCACGGCGGCCCCCACTGCCGGGTGTCGTCCCCGACACCGGCGCGCTCGATCTTGACGACGTCGGCGCCGAGATCGGCGAGCAGCATCGTGGCGTACGGCCCGGCGAGCACCCGTCCGAAGTCGGCGATCAGCAGGCCATCCAGGGATGCACTTCTCACCGGAACGCTGCCTCGCCCGTCAGCGCCTTGCCGATCACGAGCTGGTGGACCTCGGACGTCCCCTCGTAGGTGAGCACGGACTCGAGGTTGTTGGCGTGGCGGATCACGGGGTATTCCAGCGTGATTCCGTTGGCGCCGAGGATGGTGCGGCACTCGCGGGCGATGGCGATGGCCTCGCGGACGTTGTTCAGCTTGCCCGTGCTGACCTGCTCGGGACGTGCCACGCCGCGATCCTTGAGACGTCCGAGGTGGTACGCCAGCAGGTGGCCCTTGCCGACCTCGAGGGCCATGTCGGCGATCTTGACCTGCGTGATCTGGTAGGCGGCGAGCGACTTGTCGAAGACCTGACGGTCCTGCGCGTAGGAGATGGCCGATTCGAGGCAGTCGCGGGCGGCGCCCATCGCACCGAAGATGATGCCGAACCGGGCCTCGTTGAGGCAGCCGAGCGGACCGGACAGTCCCTTGGCCTCCGGCAGCATCGCGGATTCGGGCAGCCGGACGTCCTCGAGCACGAGCTCCGAGGTGACGGACGCCCGCAGCGACATCTTGTGCTTGATCTCGGGCGCCGAGAAGCCGGGGGTGTCGGTGGGCACGACGAATCCGCGGATGCCGTCGTCGGTGCGCGCCCACACGACGGCAACGTCGGCGACGGATCCGTTGGTGATCCACATCTTGGTGCCGTTGAGGATCCAGTCGTCACCGTCCCGCTTGGCGCCCGTGCGCATGCCTGCGGGGTTGGAGCCGAAGTCGGGCTCGGTCAGTCCGAAGCAGCCGATCGCCTTGCCGGCGGCCATCCGGGGCAGCCATTCCTGCTTCTGGTCTTCGCTGCCGTAGTGGTGGATCGCGTACATGGCCAGCGAGCCCTGGACGGACACGAGGCTGCGGATTCCGGAGTCGACGGCCTCGAGTTCGAGGCAGGCCAGGCCGTAGGCGGTGGCGCTCATGCCGGCGCAGCCGTATCCGTCGAGGTGCATACCGAGCACGCCGAGTTCGCCCAGCCCTTGCGCCAGTTCACGCACGGGCAGCGCCGCCGCTTCGAACCATTCGCCGATGTGGGGCCGGATCTTCTCGTCCGCGAATCGGCGCACGGTGTCGCGGATCGCGATCTCCTCGGTGTCGAGCAGCGAGTCGAGGGCGAACAGCTGGGACAGGGACTGCGAGTCGGACATTGTTCCTCCACGGGGCCGGTGGGGCTGATGTGCAAACGTTCGCGAGAACGATTGCACGAACGATTTCGTCACGTAGACTAAGGCGCGTTCCGGCAGCCGTCAACCACGACACCCGCCGGCCCCCGTCCCCGAGCGCGAGGATTGCCCGTGAACCAGCCGGACCGCCCGACACGCACCTCCGGGCGTCCGCCTACCCTCCGCGAGATCGCCGAACGCGCCGGCGTCCACGTGTCGACGGCATCCCGGGTGCTCCGGCAGCCCGAACCCGCCGACGGCTGGTCCGAGGCCGCGCTGCGGGTGCGCGAGGTGGCGGTGGAACTCGGCTACCAGCCCAACCTGTGGGCCGCGAGCCTGCGGACACGCAAGACCACCACCCTCGGCGTCGTCATGCCGCGACTCACCGACGGCGTGGTCGCGACCATGTTCCAGGGCATCGAGGAGACGGCCACGCAGGCCGGCTACTCGGTGTTGCTGTCGAGCCCACCGGACGACCTCGACGCCCAGCGCCGCGCCATCGAGTTCCTCGTCAGCAGGCAGGTGGACGGCCTGCTGCTCAGCAGCCTGCACAGTCCCGGCCGCGAATTCGTCGACTCACTGTCGGTGGGGGCTTTGCCGATGCTGCAGCTCAACCGGCACGCCGACGTCGGTCTGCCGTTCGTGTCCGGCGACGACCACCGGGGCGGCTACCTCGCCGGACGCCATCTCCTCGACCGCGGCTTCACCGAGGTCGCCGTCATCACAGGCCCCGACCATGCGAGCACCTCCCGCGACCGCCTCGCCGGATTCCGCGCCGCACTGGCCGAGAACGGCATCGAACTCCGCCCGGATCGTGTCGTCCGCTCCGACTTCGACGTGTCCGGCGGTGTCGCCGCGGCCACCGTTCTCCTCGAGTCGGATTCGCGTCCCGAGGCGATCTTCACCGTCAGCGACACCATCGCGATCGGCGTCCTCGGCGTCGCCCGCGACCTCGGGCTGCGGATCCCCGACGACCTCGCGCTCGTCGGGTACAACGACATTCCGGTGGTCGCCCAGCTGCCGGTGCCGCTGACGACCGTCCGCTCACCCGCGCGCCTGATCGGCGCGACGGGTGTGCGTCATCTCCTGTCGATCATCGCGGGCAACGACGTGGAATCGGTGAAACTCCCGGTCGAGCTGATCGAGCGGGCATCGACCAGGAAGTAGTCAGAGCGTCGCCCGCAGTTCCCGCTTGAGCAGCTTCCCGCTCTGGTTGCGGGGCAGTTCGTCCACGAACACCACCTGCTTGGGCACCTTGAACGGTGCGATACGTTCCTTGACGTGGGCGATCAACCCGTCCGGTGTCACGCCGGCGGCATCCTCCCGCAACACCACGACCGCGGTGATCGCCTCGATCCACTTGTCGTCCGGCGTCCCGATGACCGCGACCTCGGCCACGTCCGGATGCGTGTAGACCGCATCCTCGACCTCCCGCGACGCCACCAGGATGCCGCCGGTGTTGATGACGTCCTTGATGCGGTCGACGACGGTGATGTACCCCTCCGGGTCCCGCGTCACGAGATCCCCCGAGTGGAACCAGCCGTCGCGGAACGCCTCCGCGGTGGCGTCGGGATTGTCCCAGTACCCCAGACACAGCTGGGGTGAACGGTAGAGCACCTCACCGGGCGTGCCGTCCGGAACGTCGTTGCCGTCCGGGTCCACCACCCGCGTCTCGACGAAGAACACGGCCTTGCCGCACGACGACGGCCGGTCCTCGTGTTCCCCCGGCTGCAGCACCGTGGCGAGCGGACCGATCTCGGACTGTCCGAAGCAGTTGTAGAAGCCGAGGTCGGGGTAGCGTTCACGCAGCTTGTTCAGCACCGTCACCGGCATGATCGACGCGCCGTACTGCGCCTTCTTCAGCGACGACAGGTCGCGGGTCCCGAGATCCGGATGTCCGGCGAGCGGCACCCACACCGTCGGCGCCAGGAACAGCGAGCCGATGCGATCCGCCTCGATGCGCCGCAGGATCTCCGGAATGTCCGGGGTCTGCATCAGATTCACCGAGGCGCCCACCGACAGGTACGGCATCAGGAAGACGTGCATGCCCGCCGAGTGGTACAGCGGCATGCAGATCAGCGGATTGTCGCCGTCGCTCAGCGCGAGGGCGATCACGGAAGACACATACTCGTGCACGAGCCCGCCGTGAGTCATCATGGCGCCCTTCGGCTTCGACGTCGTCCCGGACGTGTACAGCAACTGCGCCAGATCGGTGGCCGCGACCGGCACCGCGAGCACGGGGACCTCGCCGGAGCCGCTGTGGGCGAGCAGCGAGTCTTCGGCGTCGCGCAGGGGAATCACGTGGCGCAGATCGAGGACGCCGCGGACCGAGTCGAGCGTGCCCCTCAGCGCCGGATCGACCAGCACGGCGGCGCTCCCGGACTGCGACACCAGATAGGTCAGCTCGTCACCCTCGAGCGCATAGTTGACGGGGACGTGCACGAGACCCGCACGCGCGCAGGCCAGGAACCCGATCGTGTACGCGTCCGAGTTCGTGCCGTACGCGGCCACCCGCTCACCGGCCGACAGTCCGAGCGACTGCAGGTAGGCGGCCGCCCGGCTGACCGCGTCGTCGAGTTCACGGTACGTCCACGTGCGGTCCTCGAACGTCAGTGCCCGGCGGTCGGGGAACTTGGCGGCCGAGCGCCGCAGCACTCCGTCGACGGTATCGGTACGCGCATCCAGACTCATGCACGAAGGTTATAGGACGTCCAAGTACCTTGCCGGAGGTTTCGGCTACCGCCCTGCAGGCACCAGCATCGGCTCGTGCATGTCGTAGTACGACACGTCGCCCATCAACCGCCCCTCTTCCTCGAACAACGACCTCAGGTCGTCCGGGATCTCGACCTTCTCGTGCTCGCGAGCCTCCGATTCCGAGGTGAAGTACACCGCCTCGACATACCCGCCGTCGCCGTACGTGCACAACGTTCCGCCGAGGATCTCCGGGCGCAGCTGATGAACCTGGGGTTCGGCCTGTTCCAGCAGCTCCCGCATCCGGCTCGCGTCGGTGGTGTGCCCCTCCATGACCTGAACGAATGTCGCGTCGTCCGAGCCGCCACCCATCCACTCCATCACGTCCGGGCAGTCCATGAACGACACGGCACCCTCGAAGCACCTCTCGGTCTCTGCCCACCACGCGCCCTGCTCAGGACGCTCGCTGTTACGCCGGGCCGCTTCGGCCGATTCGAACCGCGCGAGTGCGATGAACGTTCCGTCGTCGCACAATCCCTGGGTGCAGCCCAGGAAGCCCGTCGCTCCCGGTCGCACGTCCTCCGTCCAGCGGTCCATGCACCGGCGTAGGCCGGCCTCGTCGGACACCTTTCCTTGAATAACCTGGATGAACATCGATAGTCACCTCCCGCGGGACGGTCGCCCCGCAGTGAGAACGATCTCGGTGACCGACCCGTCGCGGTCCACCGTCAGCGGGCACCGACGGCCCGCGGCCGCAGCCACTGCACACTTGATCCTTCGCCGGTTCGCTGGACCGCGCAATGCAGACAGCGCGCGCTATTTTCCCTGCCACTGCGGTGTGCGCTTCTCGACGAACGCCTGCATGCCCTCCTGGGCGTCGCACGTGATCGCGTTGGTGGCCATCGTCTCCGCCATCGCCGCGTAGGCCTCGCCCTGAGGGAGCTCGATCTGCCGGTAGAACGCCTGCTTGCCGATCTTCACCGTGAGCGGGCTGGCCTTCGTGATCTTCGCGGCGAGAGTCCGGGTCTGCGCGTCGAGTTCCTCGGGTGCCACGACCAGGTTCACCAGCCCCCAGTCCGCGGCGGTCTCCGCCCCGATCGTCTCCCCGGTGAGCAGCATCTGCAGGGCACGCTTACGTCCGATCGCACGACTGAGGGCCACCATCGGGGTGGAGCAGAACAGGCCGATCTTCACCCCCGGCGTCCCGAACACGGCGTTCGACGACGCGACGACCAGGTCGCACGACGCGGCGAGCTGACAGCCCGCCGCGACGGCCGCGCCCTGGACGGACGCGATGACCGGTTGGGGAATGTCCTGCACGGTCTGCATCATCTCGACGCAGGTGTCGAAGATGGCCTGCTCCTCCTCGAGTGTGCGGCCGATCATCTCCTTCAGGTCGTGGCCTGCGGAGAACACCGGTCCTGCAGCCCTGATGACGACGACGCGGGTGGTGTCGTCGTCGCCCAGCTTCCGGAGCGCCGCGGTGACGTCCCGCATGGCCTCGGACGACAGCGGATTCCGCTGCTCGGGGCGGTTCAGGGTGAGGAACGCGACGCCGGTGTCCGGCTCGGCAGTGGTCTCAACGAAGTTCTCGGTCATGACTACTGCCTACCACCCGTGAGTACTTATCAACCGCCCGCGGTTAACAAGTACTCACGGGCGGAGCAATGCGGGCCCGCACCTCACCGAAGCCGATGCGGGTGCCGTTCGGGCCCGGTGCGGTGGCGGAGATGGCGATCTCGTCGCCGTCCTCGAGGAACGTGCGCTTCTCGTCCCCGACGACGACAGGTTCCTGTCCACCCCAGGTCAGTTCGATGAACGCACCACGCTGATCCTTCTCGGGTCCGGAGATGGTGCCCGACGCAAACAGGTCGCCCGTGCTGGCAGCGGCGCCGTTGATCGTGGTGTGTGCGAGCATCTGCGCCGGCGACCAGTACATCTGCGCATACGGCGGACGCGACACGACGTGTCCGTTCCATTCGACGGCCAGGTCGATGTCCAGGCCCCACTTCTCCTCGCCGCGCAGGTACGGCAGCGGCTGCGGATCCTGCGTCGGGGTGTCGATGCGGGCCGCCTCGAGCGCGTCGAGCGGAACCACCCACGGAGAAATCGACGTCGCGAAGCTCTTCCCGAGGAACGGGCCGAGCGGCACGTACTCCCAGGCCTGGATGTCGCGGGCGGACCAGTCGTTCACGACGACCGCCCCGAACACATACTCCGCGAACTGATCCGGGGTGATCGTCTCCCCCAGCTTCGTCGGGACACCGACGAGGAAGCCCATCTCGGCCTCGATGTCGAGGCGGCGGGACGGCCCGAAGTCGGGGGCGTCCTGAGCCGGGGTCTTGCGCTGCCCGCAGGGCCGGATGACGTCCGTGCCGGACACGATGACGGTGCTCGACCGCCCGTGGTATCCAACCGGCAGGTGCTTCCAATTGGGCATCAGCGGCTCGGAGTCGGGGCGGAACAGTCGCCCGAGATTCGTGGCGTGGTACTCGGAGGCGTAGAAGTCGACGTAGTCGGCGACGGCCACCGGCAGGTGCATCGTCACGTCCTCGACGGCGAACACCGCGGTGTCGGCGACGTCGCCCTGCACGAGTTCGGTGATCTGCCTGCGGACCTCGGTCCAGCGGGCCCGGCCCTGCGCCATGAAGGCGTTGAGGGTGGGCTGTGCGAAGACGTCGTCACCCAGTGCGGCGGCGAGATCCACGACGGAATCTCCCACCCGCACTCCGACCCGTGGGGTCGAGTCGGCGGTCGAGAACACGCCGTACGGCAGGTTCTCGATTCCGAAGAGGGAATCTGCGGGGATGTCGAGGACGGTCATGCGTGGGCTCCTTGATCTGCGGAGGCGAGGACGGAAGACGGCACGAGGTGCAGTGCGACGAGATCCTCGAGGGGTTCGAGGATGCTGCACGTGCCGAAGGATCGGAAGGCGGTGCGAACGGCGCCGACGACGTCGGCCGGGAGGTCGCGCAGCTCGCGGGCGAGCGGTGTGCCGTCACGTCCGGCGAGGGTGGCGGCCACCTCGTCGACGCCGGCGCCGCCGAGTGCGTGCCGGGTGGCGAGCAGCACGTTGAGGAAACCGTGCTGTTCGAATCCCGTGTGCGGATCGGTGTTGCGGACGGCGTGGTGCAGTCCGGCGGTGGCCTTGAACGGGATTCCCGACGCGATGACGGTGTGCAGCGCAGCGGCGAGTTCGGTCTCGTCCGGGTAGGCCTCGGCGACCACGCCACCCGTGCGGAACTTCGCCGCGAACGGGCCGCCGGTCAGTGCGGCGAGGAAGTCGGGCCGGCGCTCGCCACGCGGCACCTCCACGAACACGTCGAGCCCGGCGGTCAGCGCCTCGACGGCGTCCATCGCAGCGAAGAACTCCGCGGCCGTCTGGTCTGCGGGCACCGCGATCTCGAGTGCCACCGCGGTGGCACCGTCGATCTGCGCGAGGCGGTCGAGTGCGGGTTCGAGCGTGGCCGGACCGCCGGGCAGCGTCAGGCTCAGTTCGAGCGCACCGGGGGTCAATTCGCCCAGCCGGGCGACCGGAAAGACGAAGGGACCGACCAGATCCGCGTACGGCGCCGACAAATGTCCGGCGTGCGCGGGCAGGGCGTCGGGCAGGGGTGCGTTTCCGGGCGGGAAGAGGGCGGCGTCGTCGCAGAGACCGGCGAAGAGGGCGGAGATCACGGCGTCGGCCCCCGCCCTGCCCACGTCCACGCGTAGCCCGAGTCCTCGCACGCCACGGCACCCTCGCCGAGTTCGAGCGGGCGGAACGTGTCGACCATGACGGCGAGTTCGTCGAAGAACTCGGCCCCGATGCTGCGTTCGTACGCGCCGGGCTGCGGACCGTGCGCATGGCCGCCGGGATGAATCGAGATCGAGCCCTGGCCGATGCCGGAACCCTTGCGCGCCTCGTAGTCTCCGCCGACGTAGAACATGATCTCGTCGGAGTCGACGTTCGAGTGGTAGTACGGCACCGGAATCGACAGCGGGTGGTAGTCGACCTTGCGGGGCACAAAATTGCAGATGACGAAGTTGTTGCCCTCGAACGCCTGGTGCGCCGGCGGCGGCTGGTGCACGCGCCCGGTGATGGGCTCGTAGTCGGAGATGTTGAACGTGTAGGGGTAGAGGCACCCGTCCCAGCCCACGACGTCGAAGGGATGGTGCGGGTACACCATTCGCGTGCCGACGATCCCGTGCGACGTCCGATGCTTGACGAGCACCTCCACGTCGGTGCCCTCGACCTGCAGCGTGTCGGACGGCCCGTGCAGGTCGCGCTCGCAGTAGGGCGCGTTCTCGAGCAGCTGACCGAACCGGGACAGGTAACGCTTCGGCGGGACGATGTGACTGTTGGCCTCCATCGCGTAGGCACGCAACGGTTCCGGTCCCTGCGGGATCCAGCGGTGGGTGGTCGACATCGGAATGAGAACGTAGTCGCCCTGCTTCGCCTCGAGCGCGCCGAACACGGTTTCGACGGTGGCGGCACCGGATTCGACGTAGACCATCTCGTCGCCGATCGCGTTGCGGTACAGCGGCGACTCCTTGGCGGCGACCACGTAGGAGATGCGGACGTCCGCGTTGCCGAGGATCAACCGGCGTCCGGTGACCACGTCGGTGTCGGCCCAGACCGTGTCCGGGAACAGGTCGTGCAACTTGAGGTGGCGCGGCTTGAGCGGATGATTGGGTGTCGTGCTCTGGTCGGGCAGGTCCCACACGGTGGCATCAACGATCGCCGACGGGATGTGGCGGTGGTAGAGCAGTGAGGAGTCGGAGGAGAACCCCTCTTCTCCCATCAATTCCTCGAAGTAGAGCTGACCGTTGTCGTMACGGTGCTGGGTGTGCCGCTTGGGCGGGATGTTGCCCACGTGCCGATAGAACGCCATGACCGGCCTCCCTAGAAGTGCGTGTCCGTAGTAGTAAACACATTAACTAAATTACGGGCGTGATGGCAAGCACAGATTTCCCGGGAGGCACAGCAGGGGTCAGTTACGCCCGCGGACGTCGAACTGGCTGCGGTTGGTGATCAGCTTGTCCAGCAGCATGACGAGAATGCGCTGCTCCGGTTCGGTGAGAACACTCGCCCAGGCATGTTCCCGCTCGTTCTGCTCACGGTAGATCTCACCGATCTCGCTCCGGCCCTTCTCGGTGAGCGACAACTGGACGGACCGACCGTCCCGCTCGTCCGGGGTCCGCTCCATCAGACCACCACCGACCAGCGTCTTCGTCAGATTCGAGACGGCCGCCCTGCTCATACCGGTGAGCTTGGCCGCCGTCTTCGACTCGACGGGCCCGGCCAGCCATGTCACGAACATCAGCCGGAACGCCGACCACGACAGGCCGCGCGGGCGGTGAATCGACGACTCCAGGTCGTACGTCACCACGTTCGACGCGCGGTTCAACGTCAGGAGGACTTGGGTGGCGAGTTCGTGCGTCGAGCCGTATTCCGTGCTCAGGCGCCGGTTCGCCAGTTCGATGAACGACCAGAAGTCGAGGCTGTCCGGTACCTCGACGGGCACCGGCGCTGCGTCATCGGTCATGGGGGAACCCTATCGCGAGCTGGTGGCGGGCCCAGTGCCCGCCACCTCCGCTTTTAGTATATCTATGAACTATATGCCTTCGGCCTGTGAGTACTTATTAACGCCCGGGGGGCTGTTGCGGAATTGAGTGAGGGCGGTCCGGGTGCGGGTGTCTCGTGCCGAGGTGGGTGCCGGTGCGGGGGTGGCCCCCGCCGGGTCAGGGGGTGGCCGGGAGCGGGGTGCCGCCGGTCAGGTGGGTGAGGATCTTGCCGAGGTTGTGCACGGCGGCGTGGAACGCCCATTCGCTGCGGGCGCGGTCGAGTCCGCGGC